>VGWG01000116.1 GCA_016873675.1 Lentisphaerota bacterium
CACTGGTCCGCATAGGCCATCATATTAACCAATCCGCCGCTGATCCTATTCGAGCATTCGAAGATCCGCATCGCTGCGTCAAATGCCTCTCGATAAACACGAAGCTCTCGGAAATGCTTAACCACAGACTCACACACTCACACACTCCCTCCTATTCCTCCCAACTCCTGTCCTTGTTGGGGAACCAGACGCTGATGGTCTGCGCAATCTGGTTGGTGACGGCGGCATCCGCTGACGTTTTGAGCCGATACGGCTGATCCCACGGGTCGAGGTAATAGACGTCTCCGTAGAGGCTCATGCTATTGTCCCGCTCGATCGTGGTGAACGTTTTGTTCAGGAGGACCAGCCCGAGGTTGTTGTTCGTGGTGATCAGCGGCTCAAGCATCGCCTCGGTGACAAGCACTTCCGTGCTGCTGTTTCCCAATCCGTCGGGCCACGCGCCGTAGGCGTTGTAATACGTGATGAAGGCCGTGATCATTTCACGAAGCTGCGTCTCGCTCTTGGTCCGGCGCGCGTGGTTGCGGGCCTGGATGAGCGAGGTGCCGAGCACGCCCATGAGAATGCCGATGATCGTAATCACCACCAGCATTTCCACGAGGGTGAAGCCGCCGCGTCCTTGTTCCTGTTTCATGCTATCAAAACCTTTTCTCTCGAGGCGCTTGCAAAACCCCTGCCAGCCAAAGTGGCACGGGCATCTTGCCCGTGATTCATGGGCGAGACGCCCATGCCACAAGGGGTTTTGCAAGAGACTCCTCCGCTTCATAATTTTCCGCCGACCACAATATCGTCGCCGTCGCCCGAATCGTCGGTCTTGTTCTTGCCGAAGCTGCGTCCGCTGATCGTGAAGAGTTTGCTGACCCGGGGGGCCTCGGCCCGGATGTCCACCCGCAGCGGCAGGCCACCGGGGTCTGACGGTCGGGGTACGGAGGTGAAGGTGAGACCGGTGAGGGGCATGCCGCTGTTGATGGACGCGAGAATGTTGGATGTTCCCCAGGTGCCGTTCGCGTTCATGGGCCTCATGGATCGCTCCAGCAACCCGTCCGCGAACGAGTAGGTGATGAGACAGGGATGGCGTCCGGAGAGCCGTGGACTCTGGTGGTTGTACAGGTGTTGAAAGGCGATGAAGGAGAGGTTGGGGGTCCCTGAGGCGGATGGATTCGCTGCAGGAGAAGAATAATCCCGCGCGTCAACCGCGTTGAGGAGGTCGCGCTCCACGCTGCCGAGCGTCGCGCGGATCGCGCTCTCGGACTTGGCCTGCGAGGAACCCGACGCCCACGCGCCGCTGGCCTGCTGGAAGACCATCGAGATCATCATGACGATGACGAGCAGCAAGGTGACCGCGATGAGGATCTCGACCAGGGAAAACCCCCCGTGGCACGGGCGTCCCGCCCGTGAAACACGGGCAAGATGCCCGTGCCACGCCCGTACTGACGGGGTTTTGCAAGAGCCTCCGGTATTCAGAATGGGAATCCTCTCATGGGCAACGTGTTCAATTATTCTGACTTCTCTCTTGCAAACACCCCAGAGGGGGTTTTGAAAGAGCCTCCGATGACCTTTGGCCTGTTGCATGTTTTTCAAACTCCGTTCAATCCGATTCCGCTGCGGCTCCCGGATCTTGCCCTTTTGCCTGCGGCGCGGCGGGGACGCCGCCGCCCTACCTTGGCGCTGCGCGCACCTGACACCTGACACCTGACACCTTCTCACTCCCCCTCGTACCGAAACTCGGTGTAATAGACCGGGTTCCTGTTGAGGTTGGAGAATCTGTTTTCGGAGACGCGGATTGCGGCGTAGCGGATCTTGTCCGCATACCCGGGCACAGAACCAATCTCCAATTGATAGCGGATGGTGTTCCCGGGAATGCCGTTGGCATTGTTGATGGTCTGGACCCCGCCAGCGGTGATGTTCGGGATTCCCGCCGTAAAGGCCGTCGCAGCGGGGGCCGTCCAGTTCGCCCAGGTGGTGATCTCGCCCGCGTTGGCATGGATGGCGTTGAGAACGCCGTTGGCGAAGATCGACTGGGTCGTGTCGGCCGTGGCCAGTCCGCTTTCGCGAAGTCCAACCGGGAAGAGGCCGAGGAGGGCGACGAGGCCGACACCCACGACCAGGAGCGCCAGGGTGACCTCGATGAGGGAGAAGCCGCTGTGGCGGCGGCACGATGGGGTAGGGGCGCCGGTTGGCGCAAGCGGAGGGTTCAGGGTTCGGGGTTCAGGGAAAACGTCCCCGCCCTGCATCCCGATTGCTGTCGCCGCCAGAAAATGTGTGTTCGTCGCTTTCAAAGCTTTTTTTCCTCTTCGTGGTCTTCGTGTCTTTCGTGGTGAATCCCATCGCCCGATTCCGGTTCATTTCCAATGGCCGGCCGGGGTGGGGGCACCCTGGCTCCAGTGTTGCCGCTTCAGGGTCCTCACGGCGCCGTGCTCGTGTCGGTGACAGTTCCAGATCCGGCGATGGTAAACGTGATGGTGTTGGAGGGTCGAATCGTCTCCTTAACAACGATCACGTCGGCTTGAGCGCATGATCCGTCGGGATTGAAACGGACTTCCTGGGGAAAAGCGGGTGCTTCAAAGGCGTAGCCCCGCGGCAGGCTCTGTTTGGAATGGAGCGCAAAGCCATAGCGATCCCCGACGGTGAAGAAGCTGCTCCCGGCGCCGGCAAACTTGTAGGCGGTGGCGGGATAGGGAGTTGGGGCACTGTTGAAGGGGTCGGAAATGTCGAGTGTCCATGCCGAGATCGTGACCGTTTGAGAGATCGTCGCGCTCGTCGCATCGAGGTTATACACCTCCACTCCTGCTGCAACCGCACCGGAAAGGTCGGCATAGGCGTCGGATGAGTTATCCGTTTCAACATGCGAGATCCGTCCGACGGCGCGGACGGCCACGTATTCGTCGGGAGAGAGGATCACCAGACTGGTCACCTTGCCATCGATCACGGCGCGCTGCTTGGTGAGGATCAGCGTGTTGTACAGGTTGTCATGCGCGGCGGAGTAGGCCGCCGCGCGGGTGATGCCGAAATAGCTGCTCACGGCGATCGTGGCGATGAGCCCCATGATGGTGATGACCACCAGCAGTTCCATCAGGGTAAAGCCCGCGCGGGATGGGCGGCATGCCGCAGCCTGCGGCGCGGCAGGAGCGACGGCGCGTTCGGCAGCCCGGTGCCCGTTATTCGTTTCCCATTTCACGCTAGACATCCTCGTGTGCATTTCCCTTTTTCCTGCGGCGCGGCGGGGACGCCGCCGCCCTACCTTGGCGCTGCTAATCCTAATCGTAATCGTAATCGTAATCCATTCTTCACCAAGAGATTAAGATTAAGATTAAGATTAAGATTAAGATTACGATTAAGATGGCAATAGCCCCTTAAGTAAGTGTCATTCCCTTCTACTCCCCCTCATTGTACCGACACCGTTTCGTCATCGACGTTGATGGTAACCGTGAAATACTTCCTGTTGTTGTTGGCATCGCGGTAGACAAAGGGACAATTCGCGGCTGCTGCTGCAAGGGAGATCACCTGGCCTGCTTGCTCGACCAGAATGGCGCTTTCGTCCAAAAACTGGATCTGCTTGGGGTTGTCGGTTGTATTGTCCCGCCTGAGCATGGACAAGCAGGCCTGGTTCAACGTGTTCGTAAACGCATACACGTAGACACCGGCCTGATAGGTCGCTGCCGGTATGGGCCAGGTCTTGTATTCATGGCGGTAGCGGTAGACGGCGGTAGCGAGGACATTGCGGGTCATGGCCGCCCGTTTCTCGCGGGAGATGCGAAAGACCTTTTGCGAGGCGGTGACGGCGATGGCGAGGAGCATCGCAATCAGGAAGAGCACCGCGAGTATCTCGACCAGGGTGAAGCCGCGACGGGAAGGCCGGGCGGGATCGGGTGTCGGTCTGGATGTGGCTGTCGGTCTCATGGCGGCGCCTTATAAGAAGCAGGTTCAGTGTACGATGATATCATCCTGTGTGCCGAGGATCCTGTCCTTGCCCGGCGAGGCGACGAGGACGGGGCCTTTGATGGTGAGGATCGGCTCGCCTTTGAAAGACGGATGGGAGGTAAACGGATTCGGATCCAGGATGATCTGGCCGTCGTAGTCCATATCAAACCAGATGGAGTAGAGGCTGCCCCAACTGTCCTTGAGACCCGACGTGCGTTCTTCCAGCTTCAATTCGAAGTTGGAAACGAGATTTGAAACCAGAGAGGTTAACGGGACCGTTTCCGCCGTTGAGGGGATTGACGCCGGCCATTCGTATTGGGTCTGCTGATAGAGCCCCCACGCATTGACGATCTGCTTGGCGGTGTCGCGGGTGAGTGCGCTGCGCGCATTGTCCTTCGCCTTGCCAAAGGTGAAGGACCCCACGCCGATGAGGATGCCGATAACCGCGATCACGGCCAGCATCTCGATCAGGGTAAAACCGGCACGCGGGCACACAGGCGGCGGCCTGCGGCCGGTGGCGCGCAAGACGGCTGGCAGCGGAATCCCTGGCCGGTCACGTGGGATGGGTTGTTTTAACATGACAAAACCAACGATCAATCACTCATGTTATCGGACCAGATCCGGTACGACTGGTGGGGGGGGATAGACTGGTAACGCAACGGGTCGCCCCAGGCGTCGAGGATAGTAAAGCCCTGATTGAGCCACACACGCCCAACGGGAGCTGCGTTTGTGCGACTAAAAGACGCGCTCTGGATCACGCCGTCCAGAAACGGCTTCCACCGTGCAATGGCCGCGAGATCCCGGGGCTGATCAATCTGAGAGGGGGTATAAAACGCCCATTGTGACTCGCCTGAATCCGTCCAGAACGCAGGCCGGTTAGAGGCAAAGTAGGAGGAAACACTCACTACTGTATCGTAGCGAGGCAATAAAAAAGAGACCAGTCCGAGCGTGAACAGGCGAAGATTCAGAGGCGGGTCGGTGACCTCAAAATCGGGATAATCCAAGAACTCCGTCCCACTCAGCGCCACCCTCGGATCGGGCGGCACGTACTGCATCGGGAACTCAAAATAGATGGGCTGCCCACCATCGCCCGAGTAAACGGGCACGGGCGGGTACTGGCCGTATTCGGCGAAGAACTCCTCGAGGGCGGCGCTGACCTGTTCGATCGTCTTGGCGGTCGCGGCGCGGTTGGCCCGGTCCTCGGACCCGCGCATGTAACGCACGAGGAGCCCCATGAGCAGCGCCATGATCAACACCACGACGAGCATTTCGATGAGGGTGAAGCCGCTGCGTCTGCGGCGCAGCGGGGCGGGGCCAGCGGCACATCCGCCCGCCCGCGTGAACCGAGCTTCTGCATCCTGTCTCATGACGCGCCTCCCTGGCTTGAGTGACTAGGTGTTTTGCCCGCTGAGCGTGCCGATGATCGAGATCAGCGGCATGAACATGGCGATGACGATGGTGCCGACGATGACGGCGAGGAACAGGATCAGCAGCGGCTCGATGATCGAGGTGAGGCCGACCACGGCGTTGTCGATTTCGTCGTCATAGGTGTTGGCGACGCGGATGAGCATATCGGGAAGGGCGCCGGTCTCCTCGCCGACTTCGACCATCGAGACCACCATCGGCGGGAAGACCTTGGCCGCGGCCATGGGGTCGGTCATGCTTTCGCCCTCTTTGACGCTGTCGTGGATGTTTTGCACGGCGCGCGCGATCACGGTGTTGCCCGACGTGTCGCGGACAATCATGAGTGCCTGCAGGATCGGCACGCCGGACGAGAGCAGGGTGCCGAGCGTGCGGGTGAGGCGCGCGATCGCGGTGCGGCTGATCAGGGTGCCGAAGATCGGAAGCCGCATCTTGACGGTGTCAATGATGAAGCGCCCGTGCGTGGTGCGGCTCCACAGGTTATAGAGAATGATCAGCGCAATGATCGTGATTCCCACCATCATCACATTATTCTTGACCAGATCGCTGGCGCCAATGACGAACCGGGTGACGGGGGGGAGCTGCTGGCCCTCCAGGAGGTCATTGAAGATATCCTTGAACTTGGGGATGACCGAATGCATCAGGAACATGACGATGCCGATGGCGGCGGTCAGCACCACGGCCGGGTAGATCATGGCGCCCTTGACCTTATTCTTGATCTTCTCGGCCTTCTCCATGAACTCGGCCAGACGGGTGAGCACAACCTCGAGCACGCCGCCCGCCTCGCCTGCGCGGACCATGTTGACGTACAGGTTGTTGAAGATGCGCGGGTAGTTGGCGAGCGATTCAGAGAAGGTCGAGCCGCTCTCAACGGCCTCAGACATCCCCACGAGCGCCTCCCGCAGCGGCACGCTCTTGGTCTGCCGAAGCAGGACGCGCAGTCCGCGGAGCAGCGGCAGGCCGGCTTCGCCCAGCGTGGCCAACTGCCGTGTGAGCACCATCAGGTCCTTGGGCTTGACCCGGCCGCCCAGGAAGGCGGGCAGCTTGATCTCCATGTTCAAACCGCTCTTCTTGGCGCCTCCGGTAGCGGACTGGGCTGGGCGGCGCGCGTCTTTGGGTGCTCCGGTGCCGCCGACCATGGTGATGGCCGTGGGATAGACCCCCTGGCCGCGAATCTTGGTGATCGCCTGCGGCTGGTCCGGCGCCTCCACCGTGCCACGGATCTCCTTGCCAGCTCCATCAACGGCCACGTAGTTGAACTTTTGCATAAACATCCATAAATAAGGTTTAAAGGTAGTCTAGGACGCCAGAGCACTGATTGCAAGCGAAATTCTAATTCTAATGAGGCGCTGGGCGCATCCCCGTTTCACTGACTTGCGCCTGAATATCAAGGTAGGGCGGGGCCGCCGGACCCGCCGCGGCAAGGTGCCAACAAGGCGGGTCCGGCGGCCCCGCCCTACCCATGAACCCGGAAACCATGTTTTCCACTCATCACAGGTCAGTGAAACGGGGATGCGCCCACCCCAACCACCGAACCCTTCTCTTCCGCTGGCAGGCCAAATGTGGTATGGTAATCACCGTCTGGGGATAGCTCAGACATCAGAGGCGCTTGCAAAACCTCCTGCGTCGGTTCTGCAAGCGCCGGTTTCAGAAGCCAGAATTCAGTATTCAGAATTGGAACCCTCTCACGGGCCGCGTGTTCTCATATTCTGACTCCTGACTCCTGACTCCTGACTCCTGACGCCTGTATTCTGACTTCTCTCTTGCAAACACCCCGAAGGGGTTTTGCAAGAGCCTCATCAATCAGACGACGAACGCGAGAGGGGGATGCGATGATGGCTCATACGCCGAATGCGGCGCGGGTTGCGAAATTGATCCGACAGTTGCTGGTGGAGCTGGGAGAAGACCCCGCCCGCGAGGGGTTGGTGGCCACGCCCAAGCGTGTCGCCGAGTCGCTGCTGTTCCTGACCAACGGTTACCGGCAGACGACGCGGAAGGTGATCAACGGGGCGATCTTCGAGTCGCAGACCAACAACATGATCATTGTTCGCGACATCGAGGTCTACAGCCTGTGCGAACATCACATGCTTCCCTTTTTCGGCCGGTGCCATGTGGGCTATGTCGCCCGCGACAAGGTGCTGGGGGTGAGCAAAATCGCCCGCCTGGTCGACTGTTTCGCGCGCCGGCTGCAAATTCAGGAGCGGCTCACGGAAGAGGTCGCCGAGGCGGTGCGGGACGCGGCGGGCGCCGAGGGGGTCGGCGTGGTCATGGAGTGCCGCCATCTCTGCATGATGATGCGCGGCGTCGGCAAGCAGAATTCGGTCATGACCACCTCGACGGTGCTGGGCTCGTTCCGCAAGAATAGCGCGACACGGGCGGAATTTCTGAGTCTGATCCGGTCGCCGGTTCATGGGTGAGGCCGCAGGTTCAGGGTTCAGGGTT
>VGWG01000117.1 GCA_016873675.1 Lentisphaerota bacterium
AAGGTGGCCGGCATGACTGTGCCGGACAGCGTGCCCGACGCCGCTGCGGGGATGCTCTTCAACAACGATGGCCGACTGGTGGTCTGCGACGGCGCGCGCCCGGCGGGAACCGAATGGGTCGTGCTGACGAACCACACGCCGCGCGCGGCCGGCACCTGGGCGCGGCTGACGGTCCGGGCCGATTACGCCTCGCAGACGTGGACGCTCTACCTCGACGGCACGGCCGTGGCTGAGAACCTCGGGTTCGCCTCGCCGCAGACACGGCCCACCTGTTTTTCGATCGAAGGATCTGGCGGAGTTGTGGACGATCTGTACGTGGGACTCGCCCAGCCCGCCGGTTTCCCCGGCGCGGGCAATCTCGTTCCCGACGACTGGTACCTGGGCCATTTCGGGGAGATCCGCGCCGACGGCGCCGACTCCGACGGCGACCGGATGAGCAATCTGGAAGAGTATATCGCCGGAACCAACCCGGACGACGACACCTCCTATCTCGGCTTCACCAGAATCCCCGTTAGCGGGGTTTCAGGCGAGTTCCTGGTGCGGTGGCAGAGCGTCTCGAACAAGCTGTACACCCTGCAGGCGGCAACGAATTTGACAGACGGGTTTAACCTGATTCTCGGATCGAACATCCCCGCCACGCCGCCGGAGAACGTGCATACGGACAGCGTGGGCAGCGTGCGGACGAAGTTCTACAGAGTGAAAGTAGAGCAGGACGGTGAGTGAGAACGGTTGACGGGGACAAGGTCTGTGTGAAGGGAGTTAGCAGGACTATCAGAGCCGCCGACCCGGTGTTCACCGAGTCGCAGCGCGCGGCTGCAGCGAGTTACGGCCTCTGCAAGGACGAGTTTACAGATACCGGCTACTGGCCGCCACAGCTCTATGTCCGCGAGAGCCGCCGCATGCAGGGGTTGGTTGTAATCACCCAGAACGACATCATCAGCAATCCCTCCAAGCCGGACCCGATCATGGTCTCCTCCTTCCCAATTGACTCGCACGACGTGTCTGCGCATCCTGGAAACACGGGCGAACCCCGCCGACGCGGGCGCTTTCGTCATTCCCTGGCAGAGCGTGGACGGAAAGAGCTACACCCTCCAGGCCGCGACGAACCTGGCGATCGGTTTTGACGCCACACGGGCGACGGGGATCGAAGCCACACCGCCGCTGAACACCCACACCGACAACGTGAATGGGGCAGGCGCGACGTTCTATCGGATCCTGTTGGAAGACTAGGGGCCTTCACGATCGAAGACACACACAACTACACGACCGTGTTGAAAATTCTTGAAACTTTGTTGACGCATGACTCATGCTGTACTACCATTCCGCAATTACGATTGGTAGAGTCCTATGCTCAGCAGACACTTTGTCGGGATCGTTGTCGGTCGTGTAACCGGTGGTGTAGCCTCTGGTCTGTGGTGGGTATTCTCTCCAAACGGTTTTGTGGGGCGTGGCAGCCAGACGTTGTTGCCCGGTGAATCTCGCGTAACAACCACGGCTACTTCTGTTGTTCCTGCAGATTCGGCTCCCGCTCCAAGACCCACTCACGCACCGGCAGATCAACGCCACGCTCCACTTCTTGCTGCGGCCATCGTGACGCCCACCACGGGCGGTCTGTCACGGGTGCCATCACCGACACCGTCTGAATCGGTGACGCATCCATCCGTTAATCGCCAACGTCCGGACGGTTTCCATAACACAGTGTGCCCCATCACGCTCCCGCTCAGGAGCACGTTGGGGTGAGGGTTGGGGCGATAGCCTGAGAGGCATCGCGATTCAAAAAAGAAGAGAGGAACGCAGATGATGAGTATGATGCGCAGCGTGATGGCGGGGGTGATCTTCTTCGCGTCAGTATTGACTGTTTCGGTGGGCCTTGCAGCCAAGCCAGAAGAGCGAGTCAAAGGCCCAAAACTGGGATTTTCGGATACGAAACGAAAACGCGGACCCGACGCGATCAAAGCCATCGGGAATCGGATGTCCGAAGTCGCTCGGCACCACGGGATGAGTCAGGAGCGGCTGAAGGACATGATCGAAAAGGATCATGACCTCTGGGTGACGGAGGACTCGGATCTGCTCTACATTTGCGAGGGACTGGACTGTCCCGATCATGCCCCAGCGGAACAGGCCCCCTCCACCAACGGGATCAATTCCTCGTTTGATGTGCCGTATCCTCTCACCCAGACCTTTCTGCTCCACAGCAAACCCGGTGCCACCAAGACCATCTTCCTCGATTTCAATGGTCACACCGTCAGCAATTCTGTCTGGGAGAATGGTGGCAATCTGAAATTGGACGCCTACTACAGCGATCTCAACTCATCGACTGTTAAAACAGAAATCCAGGGAATCTGGGCGCGGGTGGCGGAGGATTTTGCGCCGTTCGACGTGGATGTTACCACCGAGGATCCGGGCACGGAAGCCTTGCGCAAGGTCGGGACCGGAGATACGCAGTGGGGTATCCGCGCGTGCTTTACCAAGAATAAAAATCTGCTCACCGGAAATGCCATTATTAACGCTGGCGGCGGCGGCACGGCCTACTATAACTCGTTCAGTTGGAGCACGGACGAGCCGGCTCTTATTTTCAACACCGGGCTCTATACGGGATCTCAAACCGCATCGCATGAAATCGGCCACACCTTGAATCTGACCCACATGGGGTCCACACCGAGTACCGAGTATTATGGGGGGCACGGATCGGGCTCGACGTCGTGGGCGCCGATCATGGGTGCGAGTTGGCTGGGCAATGACGAGGTCGTGGTTCAGTGGACCAAAGGCGAATACTACCTGGCCAATAACACACAGGATGAGTTGAACGTCATCACGACTCAGAATGGCTTCGGCTATCAGACGGATGATCACGGCAACACCAATAGTACCGCAACGTCATTGACGGCCAGCGGGAACGTCTTTACCGTTCGTGGTATCATTGAACAGCGGAGTGACGTTGATGTGTTCAGCTTTACCGTGATCACTGGCGGCGTAACCATCACGGTGTCGCCCTATACGCCCGCCCCGAATGTGGATCTGCGTGCAAGCCTGTTTAACGCCGCCGGATCCCTGCTTGCGGAATCGAATCCTGCGGGAACCTTAACCGCGTCTCTCTCCACAACCTTGGTGGCTGGCACCTACTATCTGCACGTCGCAAACGCCGCCGATGGCAACCCGCTCGCCAGTACGCCCACCGGATATACGAGCTATGGTTCGCTGGGACAGTACGCCGTTACCATCCAAAACGGACAGACCGTCAATCAGCCCCCCGTGGCCTTCCCGCAGTCTATAACCACGGCGGAGGATACACCCACAACGATCACACTGACCGGCAGCGATCCTGAAGGATCGAATCTGACCTATGCGGTGGTAGCCAATCCGATTTTCGGCACGATCTCCACAGGCACTGGGGCCATGCGCACCTACACGCCTGCGGCCAACTACAACGGCACGGATAGCTTCACCTTCAGTGTCAACGATGGCCTCACCAACAGCGCAGCCGCCACGGTCTCCATCACAATCACGGCTGTGAATGATGCCCCCGCTTGCGCGCTCACGGCGCCGACGACTGGCGCGACCTACTTCGCGCCAGCTTCCATCGCGTTCACGGCCACGGCTACGGATGTAGATGGCACCATCACCCAAGTGGAATTCTTCAACGGCGCGACCCTGTTGGGTGTGGACACAACCAGCCCCTATGCCTACAGTTGGAATAACGTGACCGAGGGTTCCTACACGCTTACCGCCAAGGCAACCGACAACAGCGGAGCCGTCACGACTTCGGCGGGGGCGAGCGTCACGGTGACACTGGCGACCTACACGGTGACCTACGACGCCAACGGCGCGACGGGCGGAGCCGTTCCCGCAGCACAGACCAAGACGAACGGCGTGGCGCTGACGCTGGCTACGAACAGCGGCAACCTGGTCAGACCAGGTTACATCCTCACGGGTTGGAACACCGCATCCGATGGCAGTGGCACGAGCTACGCCGTGGGCGCAAGCTACACCAGCGAGTCCTCTGTAACGCTCTACGCCACGTGGCAGGCTAACGGGATTGTTCAACCACTCCCCTTCGACGAGGGATTTGAAACGACGACGGTCGAGCTGGGTGATCTCAACGGCCAGAACAACTGGGTCGTTAGCGCCGCAGGCGCGGCCTTGGTTCAGACCGACGAGAAATACGCGGGCGACCGGGCACTGAAAATTAACGCCGCCAACACGGTCTCGGTCAGTCAGGCGCTGACCTCTACCGCGAGTGTGGTCTGGCTCGATCTCATGCAGCAGGTTGTCGCCGGACAGATTCCTGCAACCCGGCCTGATGCGGCGGCGGCATTCCTGTTCGACGCGAACGGACGGCTCCTGGTGTGCGACGGGGTACAATCGCCGGGGGCGGAGTGGGTCACGCTGTCGAACCACACGCCGATGGCGGCGGGTGACTGGGTGCGACTGACTGCGCGGGCCGACTACTCGGCACAGACGTGGGACCTCTATCTCAATGGGACGAATGTGGCTGAGAATCTCGGGTTTGCCACCACCCGGACCGGGCTGGGCGGGATACGCATCGAGGCTAAGGCTGCCGTCGTCGACGAGGTCCATGTGGGCACGTCGAGTCCCTTCGGCCCGGGCGCGAATAATCCGCCAACCTGCGCGCTGACGTCGCCGACGAACGGGGCGAACTTCACCGCGCCCACGACGATCACGCTCACCGCCGACGCCTCGGATGCGGACGGCATGATCGCCAAGGTGGAATTCTTCAATGGCACAACCCTGCTGGGCGAGGACACGACCAGCCCGTTCCAGTACGACCTGTCCGTTGGGGTGGCGGGCGGATCCTACACGCTGACGGCGACGGCGACCGACAATGCTGGAGCAGCCCACACCTCGGCGGCCGTGAACGTGACCGTGTCTCCAGCCCTCTACGCCGTGGAGTATGATGCCAACGGCGCAACGGGCGGATCGGTCCCGGCTTCGCAGACCCAGACAAACGGCACGGCGCTGACGCTGGCCTCGAACAGCGGAAGTCTGGTCAGAGCGGGTTACACCTTCATTGGCTGGAACACCGCCTCCGACGGCAGCGGCACGGTTTATGCGGAAAGCGCCAGCTACAGCGCCAATGCGGCGGTCACGCTCTACGCCGAGTGGAACCAGAATCCGACCTGCGCGATTACGTCGCCGACGAACGGGGCGTCCGTTACCGCGCCCGCTTCGATCCTGATCGAGGCCGACGCATCGGACACTGACGGCACGATCACCCAGGTCGCGTTCTTCAACGGCACGACCCATCTGGGCACCGCAGTCTCCCTCCCCTACCAGTTCGACTGGACCGACGTGGGTGCAGGGGTGTACACCCTGACGGCACAGGCGACCGACGATGAGGGCGCGACCCACACCTCGGCGACCGTGACCCTCACCGTCATTGAGGCGGCAGTCTCCAACGACCTCCATTTCGTCGAGGGCTTTGAAACCAACACGGTTTCGCTGGGCGATCTCAACGGCCAGAACAACTGGACGGTCAGCGCGGCGGGCACGGCCTGGGTCCAAACCAATGCGTCATTCGCAGGCGAACGGGCGCTGAAGATTGATGCGCAGGGACCGGTCTCGGTGAGCCAGGCGCTGACCACCACGGCGAGCGTGGTCTGGCTCGACGTGATGCAGCAGGTTGTCGGGGGGGCGACGCCGACAGCCCGGCCCAATGCCGCCGCCGCATTCCGCTTCGATACCCACGGCCGCCTGGCCGTCTTTGACGGGTTGCAAGCAGCCGGGTCGGAGTGGGTCACGCTGACGAACCACACGCCGATAGCAGAGGGCGCATGGACGCGGCTGACGGCGAAGGCCGACTATGCGGCACAGACGTGGGTGATTTACCTCAACGGCACGAACGTCGCCGAGAATCTCGGGTTTGCCACCAACCGGACCAGTCTGAGCGGTCTCAGCATCCAAAGCCAATCGGGTGTCTTTGATGACGTGTACGTTGGCCTGATCCGCCCCGCCGGGCTGGTCGACGTGAGCGGGTCAGCGCAGGCGAATGTCGCTCCGACCAGTTGGTATCTGGAGCACTTCAAGAACGTGCGGTACCTGGACGATGACGACCCGGACGGCGACGGCATGACTAACCTTGAGGAATTCCGGGCCGGCAGCAAGCCAAATGATCCGACGTCCAGCCTCCGAATCATGGAGACCACAGCGAATCCAGCCAACGCGAATGGGTTTGTCATTCGCTGGCAGAGCGTGGACGGGAAGGTCTACACCCTCAAGTCTGCCACGAGCTTGGCTGGCGCTTTCGATATGATTGTGGCCGAGAATATTCCCGCGACGCCGCCCCTGAACACATTCACCGACACCGTGGAGCGAGCAGGCATGAAGTTCTATCGGGTTCTGCTGCAAGAGTAAACCCCGCCACGTCCTTCAACACGAAAGAATGACCATGACTGTGACAAACATGAAAAGCGTTGGGATTAGGAGTCGTGCGCGGGGTTCCTGGCCGGTGTTCGCAGCGGCGCTGGCCGTTGGAATGCTGGCGGGAACGGCACCACGCGCCGAAGCGGTCGTAGCCACAGGCGGAACCGTGACAGAAATGACTGATGCGGGCGGAACGAACTGGATCATCCATACCTTCACAACCGTTGGAACCACCAACCTCACCGTCACGAGTTCCGGCAGTGTCGACGTGCTGGTCGTTGCGGGTGGCGGCGGTGGCGGCCGTGCAGGCGGCGGCGGTGGTGGCGGCGGACTCGTCTGTTCAAACGCATTCCCAGTGGTTGCGGGAAACACTTACACCGTCACGGTGGGCGCTGGCGGCGCCGGAGCGACCGCCCGCACGACCAGAGGGAGCAACGGGAACCCATCGACCTTTGGCAGTATCGTGGCCATGGGCGGCGGCGGCGGCGGGTCATACCTTGAAGGTAACGGCCCGGGCCTGGCTGGCGGCAGCGGCGGTGGGGGCACGTTTCGTAACAACACGCTCTCTGTCGGTCAAAATCTCGGCGGGGCTGCAAGCCCTTCCGGACAAGGCTATGCGGGTGGAAACGGCAGCACGGCGGCGACTCCAGCCCTGGGCGCTGGCGGCGGCGGCGGAGCAGGCGCAGCCGGAGGGTCAACAACCACTGCCACTGGAGGAAATGGTGGGGCAGGCTTGTCGTACAGCATTTCAGGAACGGCGACCTTCTATGCAGGCGGTGGCGGTGGCGGAGCTACCACCACGGCCGGCACGGGAGGAACGGGAGGCGGAGGCAATGGCTCTAAGGATGGAGCCCATGCGACTGCCGGCACAGCCAACACAGGGGGTGGCGGTGGCGGCTCACGAGATAATCCCAACACCGGATTTGGTGGAAACGGCGGCAGCGGCATTGTGATCATTCGATATCCCGAAACGTTGGTGGTCGAGAACGTGGGCCCCGTGATCCAGCTTTGGTAAGGTCTGACCAGACGCGACGTGTGATCGGATGCGACCGCACGAATAGAAACCCTTTCACGGACCGCGTATTCTCATATTCTGACTCCTGTATTCTGACTCCTGACTTCTCTCTTGCAAACACCCCGAAGGGGTTTTGCAAGAGCCTCTTAGAATCCGCCGATTTGACCCCTAATCCTCGCCTAAGGCAGGGCAAATGTACGCAACCCGTTAAAAGAGAGAAGAAAAGGCTTGCTGACGGGCTATAGATTTCCTATACTGCATGTCCATGGCTACCCGTCTTCCGTTGATGCACA
>VGWG01000118.1 GCA_016873675.1 Lentisphaerota bacterium
ACGGCCGCATCAAGGCACTACCGCCACTGCCGCCAGACACATTGACAGAAAGCTGAAAAGCTGAAAACTGAAAGCTGAAAAGCTGAAATGGCGCTGACGCGAAGGCGCGTTGCTCGTGGAGGCGGCGGTCCGGGCGGACGGTGGCGTCCGGCTGCCAGGTCGGCGACGTGTGAGAGAGACGGAAGGTTGGCCCCGTGTCAGGGTCAGAGTTAATCAGAAGGCCCGTCCCTGGTAGGCTGGGTGGTGCGGGAGATCGACGGGATGCGAGCGGGGGATGAGGGGTGAACGTTACGGCTCTGCGGCGGCGCGGAGCGACGTACGCAGAAGCCGTTTGTTATGCCGGGGTATTGGATTCATCGGTCTTGTAGTCCTTGATGAGTGTGGCGTGTAGTTCTCGAATGGCGGCGATGCCTTCGTGCTCGTGCAGGGTCTCCATGTCGAAGGCGAGGCAGATGTCGATGTCGCGTTGGGACATGTAATTGCCGTGGATGAGTACCTCGCGAATCTGGTCGGCCGGGTCGGCGTAGTAGCGCTCTTCGGGATCGGCACTGTTGACCAGAAACTCGCGGTAGCAGCGCTCGATGACCGGCTTGGAGTGGGTCTGTATCTCGTCCACGATACGCAGAATCTCAGTGATCTTGGCGTCAAGTGCGGCCGCGGTGCTGAAGAAGATGTTGCCGTTGGTGTGAGCGGTGTCGTTGCGGTCATCCACCAGTTTTGCGTAGGTGCCAATCTGGCCGTTGTCGCAGGCGATCAGTTTGAGGAAGCGCAGGATGGTGCGCTCGTTGACGGTGCTGAAGACAAAGGGCGAGCTCGCTTCGAGCAGGTTCTTTTCCACGTCCTTGCCGAAGCCGATCAGTCCCTTGGCGAAGTCGCCGGGCTCGGTCTGCTTGATCTGCCAGATGTTGAAATAGACGAAGCTCATGGTGAGCATGTGGTAGGCGAGGAAGGCGAACTGGTATTTGCCGTGGGTGTAGTTGGTCTCAAAGGCGTCCCACAGGAAGGCGATATAGTCCTGCTCGCTCTTCGTCTTGAAGGAGAGCGGCAGATAGTTACCCAGTTCGGCGGCGTCTTCCATGGCTCACGCCTCCATCGGGGCCGGTTCTTCTACGAAGGCATCGCCCATCATCATCTTGTAATGCTCAATGTGCTTTGACTTCTCAAATATCGCCCTGAACACCTTCAGGTAGGAGTCCACCATCGTGCCGTCAATCGAAACGTAAAGGTCGTCATGCGCATAGTGTGAACCGTCGTGCACCCACGAGCACAACGACCTGCATATCTTCTTCTCCTGCCCTTCGAACAACGCGCAGAGTTGGTCCAATTCTATCCCACCCAGAATTTTGAAGTAGTTTTCCAAAATGCGCCGTAACGTGTTCTGAATGGTGAGGTTTGAACGATCGGGCTTGCGAATTTCGGACCAAAGCAATTCGTACGATGTCTTTATAGGGTTAGTCGGGTGCTTGTCGATCTTCGTAACCAACCCGGACTTTCGAACGATCCAAAATGTTCGCTCGTTCGGCGATATGCCCTTTTGCTTTGGGGTATAGGTTACCTCCTTGTGGAAGTAGACGTTATGTGTGAGGACAAATATCTGCTTGATGTGGCCGGTTCCAGATCGCACCTCATCGAACAACCCCTTGATGAGGCTCCCTACGATGAAGAGAACGTCACTGTCGAGACTGGAAACCGGATCGTCGAAAACCACGATCCGGTCAGTTGTCATTCCGCTGTCTGAGTCGCTACCCTTAAGCAGATGGTAAAAATACAGAAAAGTGACAAAACTCTTCTCACCCTCGCTCAACGTCGCCTTGGCATCGGAGCCATCCGGTCGCACCAACTTATAGGATGTCCCGCTGGCCGCTTTAGCAAGTTTGAAGCCTTGAAAACCAAACGATGACAGGAGACTATTGATGCCGTCAATGGTCGGTTGGATGCTTGTGGTTTGTCTTTCCAGGTCGCGAATCTCGGCGGCCTTCTTCGCCTTGTCCTCCGTGGCAGATGCAATCTGGTCCGTCATCGCCGTGATGGCTTTGGCCAAGCCATCTTTTGCCGTCTTAAACACGGCAAGATCGGTCTTCAGTTCCTCAAGAACGAATTTCCATATCTGTGCCGTCAGAGTTGCGCGCTCGGCAGAAAGGTTCGTAACCATCTTGTTGTGTGCAGCCACCTGGGTGTTGGCCGCGTCAATCAATGCCTTTATTACTGCACAGACATTGCTCAGCGACTCCAACTCGACCGACTGACTTGCCTCCTTCTTCTTTCCGGCAAGCCGCTGGTTGTTCAGTGTGATTTTCGCGTCAAGCAACGCCTTCTCGGTCTTCACCCTCTCAACATCAAGGAATCTCGATGGTGAAGTAATGATTGCGGCGATTACTTGCTGAATCCGGGCCGCTTCAGTGGCGTAGTTCGTGGCGAGGTCGTTGATCGCCTTGCTTTCCGCAACAAACGTCTCGTCAAAATACTCGTTCAGACTCTGAGCGAATGCGTCAGTGGTCGCTTGTTGGCAAAATGGACATACTTGATCGTTACCCTCAAAGAATCTCCGGCCTTCACGGACCCAGTCGCTGTTCCCGAGCTTATTAATCATTGTGGCTATATCAACGTCTTCCTTGCCGATAACCCGCTTTATCAGAATGGGGTTCGTTTCGTGTGCAAGCAGTTTGGATGTATCGACAGCGGGAACCGATGCCTCCATCGTAGGCGTGGGGCCAAAAAGGCTTTCCGCTTTCTTTTCCAAATCTGCCAAGGTGAGGACCGTCGCGGTATTCGAGACATGCTCCTGAAGCACTTTCGCCTTGAACTTCTCCATGTCGTTCCGGAAGCCCTTGAAGCCTTCGTCCAGTTTCGCTTCATGCTTCTTCATTTGCTTCCAGCACCTGACTGTCAATTCATTCTCCAGCGTAGCCAACTCCCCTTTCTTGCCGCTATTTCCGTCGGCACCCTGCAGGCCCAGAGTAAGGTTCTCAATTTTGGATGTCAGAGCATCGAGTTCGCCTTTGGCCGCAGCGATCTTGTCGAGAGTGTCGCGTTGTTTCTCCCCTAATGTGAACACCCCTTTCATCTCAGTGAAGTTCCTCTCGATGAAGTCATGGTTGTAAACCAGCGGCTGGAGTTTTGTCCCAGCCCTCCATGTAACCTTGCACGTTGGGAACTTCGCATCATCTGCAATAACACGGCTGATCGTCGTTTTCCCCGTGCCGTTAGAGCCGAATAAAAAATTGAATTGAGAAAGTGCGGTGAGTTGCTCGGGCGTAGTGCCAAAGGTTGCGGTTTTGGCGATACTGATGGATTCGATCATGGTGTGTTCCCTTGCGCATCTTCCCCCCAAACACGGGCGAGGGTGGCTTGGATCTTCTTCTCCATACGGGCGATCAGGTCACGGTTGGCGGCCACCAGTGCTTGCTCGGCTTCGATCTCGGCGACAATGGCGCGTTGGGTTTCGAGGGGCGGGAGGGGGATTCTCAGCGACAGCAACTGTGGTTTCGATATGTTCTTCATGCTTCCGCTCGTCCCGCCACACAAAGAGCTGATTCTCTCCCGGCATTCCTTTGACGCAAGCACGGTTTGCACGTATCGAACTTCGACATCAGCGCGAGAAATGACGGTCTGCCAAAGGCGGTCTGGCAAAAAGAGATTCGGATAGTCCTGAGGGACGAAGGCATTGGCGCCAACGAGCGCCTCGGTGTTCATTCGGCTGATAATTATGGTGTTGCCGCGAACGGGACAGCGGAGTCTTGAGTGCTCCTCGGGCAGCACGGACTTGTGTTCAGCAGAGTCAAAGACACCACTGGTGACACAACTGGTCTTGAGGATTCCGAACTCACCATCAGAAACGGTTCTATTCGTCGAATTGACGCTGACGCCGGACTCAAGTTCAACGACGATCTCCCCCAACTCCACCATCGGCCACTCGGGGCGGATGGGGATGTGGGGGCGGTAGTTGTCGAGGACGGCGCGGGCGCCGTCAATGACCTTCTGGTACCCCTCGATCTCCGCCACGATCTCCTGCTGGATGGGGAGCGGTGGGAGGGGGATTTGGATTTCGGCGACCGCTCCCGGATTGGCGCGAGAGAGTGAGCCGCCAACTCCGGTGATCGTCTGCATGAACGAGGCATGGAAGAAGTCGGAAACAAGAAGTTGGCGTAGAAACCCGGGCGCAATGTCGGCGCTCGAAAAGACAATCCACTCGGTTGATGCGATTTGCCGGCGGCCATCTGAGTTTTCGTGAACGACCCATGCTCGGCGAATATGCGGAATGATTCGCGACAACAGGACATCGCCGGGAGCAACGACCTTCTTTTGGGAGCCGACCTCAGTACCGCGCAGAATTTCAGGGCGACCTGCATCAAACGCGGGGATACTCCACAACTCGAAGAGTTCGTCCGGTGCTGTTCGCGGATCAACCGTCTTTACGCCGTCCTTCATGAATCGGCCAACGGGCACAAGCGGGTATGCCGTGTTGGAGACAACCCCCTCCCTATACCGCTCTCCGCTGAGGTTGTAGTCGCCGTTGGCGGCGATCTTTTCCTTCGACACGACCAACCCAAGCGTCGGAGTGTACTCGGTCATCGGTTCCCGCGCCCGCAAACGGCGCAGATATTCGGCGATCTCGGCGCGCGTCTGGGGCAAGTCGCTGTGTTTTGGGCACAATTCCGGTTTGTCGCCCATCTCGGTGCAGAGGGCACGCCGCTGCGCCCCAAGCCCATAACCGTCCTTCTCGATTTTGAAGAACGCAATCGTCTGCGTCTGCCGGGCCAGCGTCTTGTCGAGGATGAGGATTGAGGTCTTGACGCCGGCGTACGGGTTGAATACGCCTGCCGGCAGGGAGACGACGGCGACGAGGTATTCCTCGACCAGCAGTTTGCGGAGCTGGGTGTAGGCGGTCTGGCTCTGGAAGATGATCCCCTCTGGCACGATGATGCCGGCGCGGCCGTTGGGGGTGAGGTGCTCGGCCATGTAGTCCACGAAAAGAACTTCGCTGCGCTTGCTCTGCACGGAAAAACGGTTATGCGGCTTGATGCCACCCTTCGGCGACATGAAGGGCGGATTGGCAAGGATCACGTCGGCGTACTCGTTCCATCGGTCCTGGTAGGTGAGGGTGTCGTACTCGTGGATGTGCGGGTCGGTGAACCCGTGCAGGTACATATTCGAGAGCGACAGTTGAACCATCTTGGGGTCAATGTCGTAGCCCCTCATGTTGTTGGCGAGCCGTCCGCGCTCGTCGGGCGTGAGGGTGCTGTGGCCGTCCTTGTCGGTGTTGGCCTTGCGGATGTGCTTGTAGGCGGAGATCAGGAAGCCGGCGGTCCCGCAGGCGGGGTCGAGGATGACGTCAGTCTTCCTGGGGTCCACGACCTCGACCATGAAGTCAATGATGTGGCGCGGGGTGCGGAACTGGCCGGCGTCGCCCTGGCTGCCGAGGACCGAGAGCAGGTACTCGAATGCGTCGCCGAGGCGCTCGGAGTGGTCATACGCGAACTCGTCAATGATCTTGAGGAATGCGCGCAGGGTTTCGGGGTCGCGGTAGGGCAGATAAGCGTTCTTGAAGATGTCGCGGAAGAGCGGCGGGATGCCCGGGTTTTCGGGCATTTTGGCGATGGCCTCGGCGTAGAGGTTGAGGGTCTCGTGACCGCCCAGCCCGGAGCGCATGAGCTTGGCCCAGCCGTAGCGGGCGTATTCGCCGGCGAAGAACTTGCGGTGGCCGCCCAGCTCCTCGGCCCCGGCGTCCATGTCATCCATGAACTTGTAGATCAGGGCGATGGTGATCTGCTCGACCTGGGACTTGGGGTCGGGCACCTTGCCGACGAGGATGTCGCGGGCGGTGTCGATGCGGCGCTTGGTGTCGGTATCGAGCATGGCGGGTTCCTTGGGGACTGATCGGACGGATCGGACCAATCGGTCAGACGTCAACGATCCCTTTGCATTCGGGGTAGGCGGTGCAGCCCCAGAACTGCCTGCCCGCGTTCATGCCGGTCTTGGCGGTGCGCAGGGCCATGGGTTTGCCGCATTGCGGGCAGGGCGGAATGGGATCGGGCGGATCAGACCGATCCGTCCGATCCGTCCGATTCTTCTGTTGCCGATGGGCCAGGCGGGCGGTGGCGAGTTGTTCGCTGTAGCCACCCTCCTCGATGAAATCACGTTCCAGCGCGGCGATCTGGCGGTCGAGCAGGGTGTTGGCCTGATGGATCAGGCAGATCAGCGCATTGGCGCGCACGCAGGGGTCGGCGTGGTCGAGCCAGGGGGCATAGGTAGCGTAGCGCCGGTCGTCGGCGATGCGGGTGAGCGCTTGTGCTGGGGGTTGATCGGACGGATCGGACGGATCAGACCGATCGGACGGATCATCGGCCGGATGCCGCCGCCCGATGTCGCGAACGGCCATGGCATCCGCGCTGTCGGGGTGCCATTGGGGCAGGCGGCGATGACGCAGGAAGTCTTCGTAATCGAGGAGCAGTTCCTCGATGCTGGCGCGCGCGACGTTAACCAGTCGAAGCTCTGTCTGTGACGAGGTTGCGGAGGCGCGGCTGCCCTCCGCGATATTCTGACGGCCGCTACGCGCGGCCTGCATCATCTGGTCCACCGTGCGCGAGCGCGGATCGAGAAACTTCTCGCAGAACCAGTACGTCGCGTCGTAGATCACGGTGGCGGTCTGAAACGTGCGTAACTCGCGATAGCCACCGCTGTTCCGGATATTACCCATAATTTTCCTCCCCTACGCCGCGAATTGGTTCAGCGAAACATAATCCTTGACGTATTCCGGTACGAGGGCGCGGTACTTCTCGGGCACGGCTTTGAAGTCGCGGGTCGAGAAGACGGGGTTGGTGGCCAGATCGGTGAACTGGCGGTGGTCAATGATGTCGCGCACGCGGCCACTGGTGACATAGGCCTTGAAGTAGTGCTTGATCGCCGGGATGGCGGAGGGCGGTTCGGGTACGCGGTCGGCGACGAACTTGGCGAACTCCTCTTCGAGCAGTTCGTCTTTGCTCTTGAAGCGCGGGATCATGCCGAAGACCCTCTCCAGGATCTCGCGCAGGGTGATGCGCCGGTCCACGGCGGCGGCTTTGCGGAGCTTGTCGAGGTTGTAGAACTCCTCGGGCTTGTCGAAGACCTCGCGGTTGACGTAGTCAATCACGCGGTCCCACTGGCCGGCCTCGACGGCGGCGGCGATGACCGGGTCGTCGCGTACGGTCTCCCCGAAGCGCTCGAAGAACATGCGGTCAATCTTCATGCCTTCGTAGCCGATCGTCTCCTCGCGGATCGAGGCGAGGATGTCGGCGCCGAGGTGTTCGTAGGCGCCTTCGTACACGACCGGTCCGCCGCCGCCGTCGCGCGGCTTGGTCGTCGGGCGCGGCAGTTTGAGGACCTCGTCGTAGTTGAACTCGGTCTCGAAGTACTCGCAGTTGGCGAAGAAGTCGAAGAGCTTGAAGGCGCTTTTCCGCGGTTGGCCGACGCCCGCGCGGAGGGTGTCGTCGAAGAGTTGCTCCAGGAAGTCGTGCTTGCGCGTGCCCCGCCCCTTGATCTGGATGAAGTCGGTGGGCGAGAAGATGGGGCGGAACAGGCCGAGGTTGAGGATGTCGGTGCAGTCGTAGCCAGTGGTCATCATGCCCACGGTGACGCACACCCGCGCCTTGCTGGTCTTGTAGGCGGGGATGAAGTTGCCCGAG
>VGWG01000119.1 GCA_016873675.1 Lentisphaerota bacterium
GGATGCCATTGACGCCTACGAGCGCAAGCTGGTGAAGCAGATCGAGGTGGCGGCGGCCACGGTGGAGGGCGCGCATAACCGGCCGTATGTGAAGTTGCTGGCGGTGACGAGCAAGCGGGGGGCGCCGACGGCCAAGGTTGAGTTGGATATAGAAACGCCGGGCGGGGTGCAGCGGAAGACGCAGATTGTGCAGGATGGCGACAATCTGGAGATGACGACCGGGCGAGCGGTCTATCACGATTGCCGGATCGGCGAGATCAACGCGCGGAAGGGCGCGGAGTTCATGGAGTTGCGGGTGCCGGGCGGCGAGCAGTATCTGAAGCCCGGAGAGGCTTACGGCGATGTGCAGGCCCTTGCCTTTCAGCGTGAGTTGATCCGGCGCACGATCAAAGAGCACCTGGACAAGGAGATGCGGTTGCGGCCGCAGGGGATCAAGGTGCTGAGCCTCTTCTTCATTGACCATGTGGAGAACTATCGGCAGTACGACGCGGACGGCAACGCCGTCAAGGGGCCGTACGCAGCGATCTTCGAGGAGGAGTACCGGCGGTTTGCGAACCATCCGGACTACTGCACGCTCTTCAAGGAAGTGGACCTGAGCCGTGCGGCTGAGGAAGTTCACGATGGGTATTTCTCCATCGACAAGAAGGGCGGATGGACCGACACGGATGAGGGCAATCAGGGTAGTCGGGAAAACGCGGAGCGGGCGTACAACCTGATCATGAAGGACAAGGAGCGGCTCCTCAGTTTCGAGACGCCGCTCAAGTTCATCTTCAGTCACTCCGCGTTACGGGAGGGATGGGACAACCCGAACGTGTTTCAGATTTGCGCGTTGCGCGAGATGGGATCGGAGCGCGAGCGACGCCAGACGATCGGGCGCGGCTTGCGCATCTGCGTAAACCAGGAGGGCGAGCGGGTGCGCGGATTCGAGGTGAATACGTTGACCGTGATCGCGACCGAGCGCTACGAGCAGTTCGCGGAGAACCTCCAGAAGGAGATCGAGGCGGACACGGGCATCCGGTTCGGGATCGTGGAGAAGCACCAGTTCGCGGCGGTGGTGGTCAGGGATGCGGACGGCGTTGAGGCGCCGTTGGGCTTCGAGCAGTCGAAGGTGATCTGGGAGCACCTGCGGGACGGGGGGATGATTGACGGCAAGGGCAAGGTGCAGGAGGCGCTGAAGCGGGCGTTGAGGGACGATACGCTCGCAGTGCCCGAGGCATTCGAGCCGCAGCGGGAACGGATCGCGGCGATACTGCGGAAGTTGGCCGGCGGGTTGGTGATCAAGGATGCGGATGGGCGTCGGCCGGTCCGGCCGCGGCAGGCGATCCTGCATGGTCCCCAGTTCAAGGCATTGTGGGACCGGATCAAGCACAAGACCACGTACCGGGTCGAGTTCGACAACGAGAAACTGATTGCCAGTTGCATCGAGGCCCTGCAGAAAGGCCCGGCGATACCGAAGGCCCGTCTCCAGTGGCGCAAGGCGGATCTTCAGATTGGCAAGGCCGGGGTGGAGGCAAGAGAGCGCGCCGGCGCGGCGACGGTGACCTTGGACGAGACGGACATCGAGTTGCCGGACCTCTTGACGGAGTTGCAGGACCGGACGCAACTGACGCGGCGCACGATCTGCCGCATCCTGGTGGACAGTGGGCGACTGGACGATTTCAAGCGCAACCCGCAGCAGTTCATCGAGATTGCGGGCGAGGCGATCAACCGCAGCAAGCGGCTGGCGATTGTGGACGGGATCAAGTACCAGCGCATCGGCGACAGCGAGTACTATGCCCAGGAGTTGTTCGAGAAGGAAGAGTTGACCGGGTACCTGAAGAACATGCTCTCGGAGACGAAGAAGTCGGTTTACGAGTCCGTGGTCTGCGATTCGGAGGTCGAGTCCGGTTTTGCCGATGATTTGGAGAAGAACGACGCCGTGAAGGTGTACGCCAAGTTGCCCGGCTGGTTCAAGGTGCCGACTCCGTTGGGATCGTACAACCCGGACTGGGCGGTGCTGATCGAGACACCCGATGGAGAACGGCTGTACTTCGTGGTGGAGACCAAGGGCGGTCTGTTCACGGACGACGTGGGGGACAGGGAGAGCGCCAAGATCGAATGCGGTAAGGCGCACTTCAAGGCCCTGGCGGTGCACGAGGCACCCGCGGCGTACGTGGTGGCGAACAAGTTTGCGGATGTGCTGGCGAGGGTATGACAACTGGTGCCAGATGGACACCGTGTGGCATGGCATACGAGGAAAGGAAGAGAGCCGTGAATCAAACAGAGCAGAATGAAACGGAAGCCGCGAAAGCAGTCGAACTGGACAAACTGGGTTTGCCTACAACCGGGTGGATCTGCACAGGATGGACGGACATGGGAACCGCTAGCAGCAGATGCGAACTCTGCAAAACGGCGATTCGATATGTACACACGATGACGAACACGAACTGGCGAGAAATACTACGAGTAGGGTGTATTTGCGCTGCGAAGTTAGAAGCAAGACCTGGTTTGGCGGAACTGCGTGAGCGTTTTATGAAGAATAGACCTGCCAACTTGGAGAATTTCAAGATGGGAGTATGGAAGCGTTCAGCGAAGGGAAACCTTAGCACCGAGTACTTGGGAAACAAAATAACCCTAGTCGAGAGGCCGAAAGGGGCAAACACGTGGGAGTACTCGCTGAACATAATGAAATCTGAGAAATACGATATGAAAGACAACCAGACAGTATTCTCAAAAAGTGTATTCAGTACTTTTGAAGAGGCCCAAGAAGCGGCCTTTGACCACGTAATCAGACTGGAATGGCTGAATGAGCCGAGAGTTAGGTAAACGCGGTTTTGGAGCTTGCCGCCACTGCAAGGCCATAGGGAGAGGGAGTGCAGATGTAGGCTTTGTTCTGACGACATGTGATGCTGGGCATTGAGCAGCAGGAGAGAATGTGGTGCGTGGGTGGGTGGGTGGGTGGGATGGATAGTGGAGATGTGGGGGCAAAGTATGGGGGAAAGAGAGCGGGCTGGCGGATCGGCGGTTAACACAATACCCCTGGCCGTGCGTTTCGCGCGGGCGTTGGGTTCAAAGAGCTGGGTTGAGCGGATTTTCTGGAGCGTGCTGATGACCGATCTTCCGCTGGAGGCGCAGCGACGGTAACGTTGTAACGGGAGTGGCATGAGCGATCAAAACAACAACGGCGCAAACGATGGCGCGGGAAGCGTGTGGGAGCCACGAACGATCAGCATCTTCGGCGAGGACTTCACCGTGGAACTGAAGCCGCGGGTAACGCCGCTTGCGCAGTTGTATGATGACCCGGACCGGCCGGATGATCCTAGTTTTCTGGTGGGGATAAACCGCAGACCGCAGCCGGGTGATGATCCGCTGCGTCAGCTTTTCGAGTCATACAGACCCGATCTGCCTGAAGGGCCGATCTATGATCAGGACGCGGCGGCAAGGCAGAGAACCGGCGAGAGCCTGACAAGGGACGGCGTCCAGATGGAGTTGGTCGGAAAAGTGAAGACATGGACGCTCAGCCTGGCTGTGGCGCCGCCAACGATGCGCGGGCTGCCCGACGTGATCGAGCGAGCGCCTGATGGATGCGGCAGGGATGGATGTTTGAGAATACGGGGCGTTGCGAGGTACCGTGATGATCCAACGGACTACTACGTCTTTTACATCGAGGAAATGGACACCGCTGACGAGGACAGAATACGGATCGCGGTAAGCCAGAAGAGGCAGCAGAAGGCTGAGTTGCAGGCTTTCAGAAAGGACGGCACGCAGGACAGTGGGCCGTTCGATCAATTACCGACTGCAAAGGTCAAGGACGGTGACTGGCGAGAAATCACCCTGTCGGATGGAAAGACACTGACGTTCAGCGAGCGGAGAGTGGGCCGAGGCCAGGCACTGCGGGCAATCTGGGAGTATTGCCGTGAGAATAGCACGTGTGAGTTTCAGTGGGGCGTTGTCCAGGGGAATTACAATAGGAGCGGGCAAGAAGGCGGGGCCATCGCCGGGAGGAGGTTGGATCATGACGTGTTCGCCGGAGAACAAGACGACCTGAAACTGATATTTGCGCGCCTGGGCCAAAAAAAAGAGCAGAGGTACAAACTGCTGGTACGGTTCAAAGTGACCTGAAAACGGCGCAGTAAGGATGGATGGTTTGGGGCGTGTTGCGTAAAGCAACGCGCCCTTTCTGTTTTGGCAGTGCCCTGATAGTTGCCCGGATCAAAGAGGCCGCAATGCAACTCCGACGGAACTCCGACGAATGTCCGACAAGATCGGACGTGACCGTGATAGCCATTATAGGCCCACAAGGTTCACAATATTTGCAGCACCACCCAATAGGCCGAGTGGCCGGAACGGCGTCAAGTTGATGCTGATCGAACGGGTGGCGACATTAACAAAACCCAGAAAGGGGTCCTATGAAACCGATTACTATCGGTGGCGAAATGTTCCCAAAAAAGGCGGCGGCCGAAGAGCGGTGCCGCGAAATGCTGGCTCGTTACACGGGGATGACAATCCCGCCCGGCCCGGACCGGGACTTTGTGGCAGCGCTGCTTGAGCGACACCCAGGTGCCGCAGAAAAGACGGCCAGGGGGGTTGCTGGCTTCACGGTTGTGCTTGAGCCAGCGACGTGCGGTAAGCGGGCAAGCCACCATTTTGCCGTGGTGTGCGATGACGGGACGCTGGTTGATTTCAGCTTCCCAAAATGCCTGAACGGTGAGACCCCGCGAAGCAAAGGGCTGGCGGCGATGCGCCACGCGATTGCTGACCAACTCGCGGAGGCGCGGGCGGCGGGTTGCGGGCTGGATGGCGAAGTGCACGCGCATCACGCGGGACGGAGCTTCCGTGAACTGGCGGCGGAGTGGCTGGCAGTCGAAGGGCTGAGTTTCGAGACACTGGTGTTGGCCTGTGCTGCTGACGGGATCGGATCCGTAATGGCGGACCTCCGGCAGCGCTCGTCCTGGCAGCGGTTCCACCGCGAGCATGCGGTGTTGGTGCCGATGGACGCCCGCGAGCACCTGCGGCTGCCTAGGGGTCCCAGGGAAGGAGCACCAAATGAGAAGGAGGCCGCATGAGTGTTGCCGGCGATAGCTATCAGCGTTGCCTCTCGCGCCTGCCCCCGCCCGGTGGCGGGGGCGCGCACCAGGCGATCTTCGGCGCCGGGTGTTACGGAGCGCGGGCCGGGGTGACGGTCGAGCAGGTGTGCGCGGACGTCCGCGAGCACCTGCCGCGGGGTAAGCGCGATGTGAGCGACCGTGAAATAGAAGAGGGCGTCCGCGCGGGGTTCGTGGAGGTCGCAGGCGGGTCGGCGAGGCCGCGGCGCCCGGCGGCGCGGGTGGCACCGGGGACCTTCGAGCGGATCGTGCAAGAAGGACACGGCGCGACAGAGGCTGATATAAGGGCCCGTTCGCCGATGCCAATCGACTGGCCGGACTGGGAGTCTTCCTGGCGGGTTCTGGATGCCTTGTACGCGCCGACTGAATTGATTTTCGTCGGTGAAGAGAAACAGGTCGGACGGATCGGCGAGACGATCCGTCCAGCCGGGGAGTGGGTGGCAGTACTGAAAGCGTTGGGGAGGGTTCCCTGGCCAAAACTCGGCGTGAACCCACTCACCGGCCGGGTTGCACCGAAGAAATCGGGAGCGGGCGTGACGCTACGAGGGGACGCCTGCGTTGCCGCCCACCGGTTTGCTGTCGTCGAAATGGATGGGGCGAGTCTTAGCGACCAATTGGCTTTTTGGGTCGCGGTGCCCCGGTTGCCAGTGGCCGCCATCGTACACTCATCCGGAAAATCTATACACAGTTGGGTGCGTACCGATTGTGCAGATGCCGCCGAGTGGAGACAGAAGATCGAAGGGAGGTTGTTCCCATCGTATTTGGAGCCGATGGGCGTCGACGGCGCATGCAAGAACGCCAGCAGGATGAGTCGGTTGCCGGGGCATGTTCGGGTAGACACGGGGCTAGTCCAGCGGTTGCTGTACCTAGCCCCAACAGGAAGGGCGGTGAACGGATGAAAGAGGCGATTGCGGAGTTCGAGCAGGCTCTGGTGGCACAACCGCCCGAGGCTTACTACGACGTGGGCAGAAAGGAATACCTGATGCAAGACAAACGCGGAAACTGGTTTGGGTTAACGGAGGCACAATATAAAAGGGTGCTCAGGCAGCACGGTGTGTCGGCGCGGGCGGATGAGAAGGGCGGCTTGTCCCCGCAAGATGAGGCGATACTCAACCTTCAACAAGACCGTAACGTGATGTGGTCCGGGGCGCTCGCCGGTTACAAGACGGGTTTCTATGAGATGAGCGGAACTCGGGTGTTGGTCACTTCGTCGCCGCGGATCATCGAGCCGGCCGAGGGTGGGTGGGCCATTCTGAAAGGAGTAATCGAGGGTGTGCTCGGGAACGACGGCGCGCAGGTGGCGCATTTCCTGGGCTGGCTGAAGGTCGGGTACGAGGCGCTGCGCGCGGGTCGGCGCCAGCCCGGCCAGGTGGTCGTGTTCTGCGGCCCGCATGGAAGCGGGAAAAGTCTGGTGCAGCATGTGGTAACGCAGGTCTTGGGCGGACGCTGCGCCAAACCTTATCAGGCGATGAGCGGCGGAACTTCGTTCAACAGCGACCTGTTCGGGGCGGAGCACCTGGTGGTCGAAGATGAGCAGGCGTCAACCGACATCAGGGCCCGGCGCAACTTCGGCTGCCAGATTAAGAACGTGACCGTTTGCGTGGACCAGCGGTTGCACGCGAAACACCGCGACGCAATCGTGCTTCGGCCGTTCTGGCGGATGAGCGTCAGTCTGAACTCCGAGCAAGAGAATATCATGATCATCCCGCCCCTCGACGATTCCCTCGAAGACAAAATCATGATCTTCCGGGCGGTGTGGCACAAGATGCCGATGCTCACCGGAACGGCGGAGCAGCGGGACGCGTTCTGGGCGGCGCTGGTCGCTCAAGTGCCGGCCATGCTGGCGGAATTGGTGGCGATGGAGATCCCGGCGGAGTTGAAGTGCGAACGATTCGGGGTGAAGCATTACCATCATCCGGAGATTGTCCGAATGCTGAACGAGGTGGCCCCTGAATTCCGGCTGCTGGCGCTGATTGACGCGACGCTGTTCCCGCCGACCGACGAGGGCCTGCCGGGCGTGGCCGAGGCGCGCACCGAATGGACCGGGACGGCCGAGGCTTTGCAGGCGCTCCTGACCGGAACGGGATCGAGTCACGGATACGAAGCCCGGCAGGTCTTGAGCTGGGCCAATGCCTGCGGCACTTACCTCGGTCGGCTTGCCAAGAGGCGGCCGGATCGGGTAAAGCAGGAGCGAAGCGCGGACAGCAGAAGCTGGCGGGTTTTCCGGCTGCTTGAGGGGTCAGACACTGGCCGGAAGGAGGTGGATGGCGTTTTATGACGCGATGACGGACTGTTTTGTATATCCAAGAAAAAAGTTAATAAATAGGACAGGTAGAGGGTGCGGGGCATGTATGGAGGATTGTGGGTAAGTCGGCGTCACGGCGTCATGGCTTGGCCCGACTGAGGGCGACGACAGGGGGCCTGATCAAAAGAGGTGCGATCAGGCCTCACACAAGTTAAAAACAGAAGGCTGCTTGCGGGCGGTCGGAACGAGGAGGCGGGTTATGGGAGTTTGCAGCAAATGTAAATGGGCGATCAAGATTGCGAATGGGGAACTTAAGGACACCCC
>VGWG01000120.1 GCA_016873675.1 Lentisphaerota bacterium
CGCCTGCCGACTGCCCACTGCCGACTGCGCCGACCTCGCAGAGGCAGGCGTCGATCCCCCGAAACACCCCGGCGCTATCCTCCAGAAACTCCGCCATATACTCCTGCCGGAACACATCCTCCGGCAGCGTCCGGCGCGCCTCATCCCACTCCTTCGCCGGGAAATAGGGCGAGACGTTCGACGGAAAGGTGAACGACTTGAACCCCGCCTGATCCTCCACGCCCCGCGTGAACATGTCATAGAACCAGTTCCGGCCCATCGGCGTGGAGATGAACACCGCCCAGCCCAGCGTCTGGGCCAGGGTTGGACGCAGCACGTAGTTCCAAACCGACGCCGGCACCGCGGCCGCCTCATCGAGCACGATCCCCCGGAAGCCAAAACCGCGGATGCTATCCGGGTTGTCGGCGCTCAGGAACCACACCCGGCACGGCCCCGCCGCGCCTTCGAACTCCGCCCGCGCCGGCATCCGGCCCACGATCCGCACGAAATCCGGAGCGATCGTGCGGAACGCCTCCACTCCGCGCTCGGCGACACCGTATGTCGGCGCCACCCAGGCATAATCCCTGATGCGCCCGGCCGCGCCGCAGCCCGCCCCCTGCGCCGCACTTTCGGCAAGCGCCTTCTCCGCAGGTGAAAGCGGATCGCCGCCGCCCCGATCCAGCAGCTCCGCCGCCATGCACAGCGTCTTGCCGAACCGCCGCCCTGTGCAAACCGTCCGGAACCGCGCATCCCGCGCCTTATGTATCTCCATCTGTGCCGCGTGCGGCGTATACTCGATCACCATCCTGCACCTCCTATTAGAAGATAATTTTCAACAACGTTATTTCCGAAAACACGCCGCGCCGCATCCCATCCCGAAGGGTGAAGATGGGTCTACGACACCGATCCGGTCTGATTTTCGCGAACAGTTGATCCATCGCGGCCGGCCTGGTCTGTCTCTTTCCGGCCACCGGAACGCGAACCGACGGTTTTGGGTCGGCCGGGGGTGTCCCCGTCCGCCCAAAAACCGCTGGTTTGGTGGTGGTATTGACTTTGATCCCCGCTTCTGCCATGCTGCCCCCATGGCAACGCTGCAACCGGTTCCGACATGATTTCAAGCCGTGTGGGCCGGTGCCATCCGGAAAGCGATTTCTTATCAATTTTCTCACGCTCCGCGAGTGCGGAGTGAGCACGGGTCTTCGATGCAAGGAGAAAACGTAAGGCCGGAACGTTCCAGATATGCGTTCGCAAAACATTTACGCCGCGCTCGTGATGGGTCAACTGGTTTTGGGGTCTGCATCGGCTTTTCCGGAATATCCGACCCTGTCCGGCTGGGAGGCTTTCGACACTGTCGTCGCCGAGTCGTACGGACGCCTCACCAATGACGCCGCTTGTTATCCTCCCACGTGGTTCCGCTTCTCTTTTCATACGGGGTTCTACCTTTTTGATGACTCGGGTGATTTCGCTTCGGCAACCAACCTCTGGACATCGCAACCCATCCTCGGCGTGCCTGCGTGGCGGGTGTCGGTCATTGAGACGCAGGCGGCCGAACGGGTCTGGATCTCGATCGGCGTCGGCGACGCCGGATTTCGCACCAACGCCGTGACTGCAGGGTTTGACCCGGGCGACTGGGTCCGCGACGGGTATGGCGCGCCTCCTGCCCACCTCGCCGGGTTGGCGCTCGACGAGTGGTATGCCATCCGCGACCGCTCGCGTCTGTTCCTGGTCATGACGCTTGTCGCCTCCAATGACTGGCCCGCCCTGCAGGAGGCCTTCGCGGCGGCCGCCACCAACACCCCTGTTGCTGAAACGCCGCCGCCTCTCGCGCCCGCCGACACTAACCGGCTGGCTTTCGCTGGCATCGAGCCCGGCGTGTCCAACGCCGTAATCCGCCTCTGGATCTACTCGCCTGAGAGACTTTTAGCAGACCTGTTCAGCCGCGACAGCCTGAATGTCCCTTCTCTCTGGACGCTGCGCGGCACCCTCGCCACCACTGCGCCGTTCGATCCGGGGGATTGCGAGATGACCGGCGATACCGGCTTCTACCACGCCGCCCGCGCCGACGTGGACACGGACGGCGACGGCATCCCGGATGGACGTGAGACGCTCGCACACGGCACCGATCCGGAAACCGCCGATTCGGACAGCGACGGCATCAGCGACTTCGACGAGATTTACCGGGACGGCACCGACCCGTGGAACCCCGACACCGAGCCGCCCGAGGTGCAGATAGAGACGCCCGCCGCCGGATCACGGGAGGTGGCGCTGCCATGACACGTCCATCCGCATCAGATCCTGCGTCCCGATCTCAGGCCGCTCGGCGGCGCCGCCTACGGACGAACATGCCGGCCTGTCTGGCTGGGCTGGCGTTGCTCTACGGCGTCATGGCGGCTCCGGCCGAAGAGGTGATCGCACTCTATTATGTGCGCGACACCTGTCCGTATCCCGCACTGGGCACCCCGCCGCCTTTTTCCGGCGTCTTCACCACCGACGGATATGCCGATGCTGAAGGCGGCAGGAGGACACTCGAACACTCGGCCTATCACACCTGGTGGGTCAGGGACCGCGCGGGGCTGAACACCGATTACATCGTTTCCGGCGACATTCGAGCGGCGGGGTCCTTTTCCGTTTATCACAGGAGCGAGATTGCCTATCCTTGGTTTTTTGGGGATCCCTGGCCGATTCTTGACCCCGATCCGTTTCATCAGTGCGGAACCGTCATTTCGTCCGGCGTCACCGAGGACGACGGCCCGTCGCGCATCAATCCGCAGCGGACGGATGCCGCACGCGGCGATCCCTTCAACGCCATCAGCGGCTCGGTCCACCAGGACACGACGGACGCCCTGATCCCCGCTCCGGGCCTGCCCCTCGCCTTCGGCCGCGCCTACAACAGCGCCTCGGGCGCCACCGCCTTCGGCTGGGGCTGGGAGATCTCGATGGAGTGGCGCCTGGCTGTGCCTGCGAACGGAACAAATGCGGCGCAGATCCGCGTCGAGGCGCCCGACCGGCGGCGGTTTCTACTGAACAAGGATGACGATGTCTGGCGCTGCCGCCGCGACGCGCGGCTGCGGCTGCGTGCTGTGGCGGACGGCGAATGGGACCTCGACGCCGGCGATGGCGGCGCCTCATTGCGTTTCGACGCCTCCGGCCGCTGGAAATGGAGCGACGACGGCTGGAGCAACCGCGTCACCGCGACACGAAGCGGCGCATACGACCGCCTGACCCGCGCGACTCACTCCTGCGGACGGAGTCTGGCCGTCGAGTGGAGCGATCTCGACAGCGTCACGGGCCGCGTGATCCGGGTCAAGGACGCGACTGCCACTAACATCCAGGAATGGGTGACGCTCGCTGACTATGACTATGGGGACTCCTGCGTTTACGGAAGCCCGCTCCTCACCCGGCTCGTTCGCCACGGCACAGATGAAAGCGTCGTCACCACTACCTACGACCACGACCGGATGGACGCTGTCCTCACCAACCGCACCGACGCCCTTGGACGCCGCTTCTCCCACCGGTACGACAGCAACACCGACGCGCCGAAGCGCTGCATCGCGAGTGGTTACAACGATGGGACGATGGCTGCCAACTCGTCGTGGTCCGTCTCCAACCGCACCGTGCGCATCGCCTACCCCTCGGCTGTCGGAACCGGCCGTTACGAGACCGTAACCTGGCACGCCGATGTCCCGCGCATGACCACCGTCGAACAGGGCGGCGAGACTCTCTCGTACGCCTACGATGCCGCCACCCTTGAACCCACCGGCCGCGTCTGGCAGGCCGGTGCGCAGACCGCCGCATGGCGGGTCCACCTCGACGCACTGGGCCGGGCCACCAACGAGACCTTCACCCTCGGCACCGCCGCCGCGCCCCCCGGCCGTTCCGTCGAATGGCACTCCTCGCTCGACCTGCCAGTCGCCGAGGCCGACCCGCTCGGCTGGCGCACGGAATACGCCTGGACCAATGGACTGCCCGCTTCTGTCCGCCTTTCCGACGGCGCGGGCGGCTGGGCCGTCACAGAATTTGCCTGGTCACACGGGCTTCCCGTATCGGTCACCGACCCTTCGGGCCGCGTCACGGCCTTCGCCTTCGACGCCTCCGGCGCGGTCACCAACACGGTCCCGCCCGTCGGTCCCGCCATCACCTCCTCCAACGACTGCATGGGCCGCCCGGTCCGCGTCGAACTCCCCGGCGAAGGCGGCGAGCCCCGCGTCTGGCAGATCGCCCGCGACGGTTTCGGCCGTCCGGTCGGCGTCACCGACCCCGAAGGGATCTCCGAGGTCCGCGCCTACGATGCGCTGGGGCGCATGACCAACCTGACCGACCGCGCCGGACGACCCACGTCCTTCGTCTATGGTCCCGGCGGCAAGCTCCTCAACGCCACCCGCGTTGTCGCCGAAGGCGGCTCCAACCGCGTCGTGACCCTCTCGGCCGACTACGACCTGCAGATGGTGCCGCTCGCCGTCCGCGACTCCCTCGACCGCGCCGTCGAGTCCCGCGTCCTCGATGCCGCCGGGCGCATCGCCGCTGTCACCAACATCGAAGGCCGCGTCGCCACCGTCACCCGCGGCGTCCTCGGCCTGCCGCTCGCGGCCACCCGCTTCGACGGCACGGAAGCCGTCTACACCTATGACGACGCCAGACGCCTCGTCGAACTCGCCCTTCCCGGCGTCGCCAACCGCTTCTTCTGGCTCGCCAACGGCCTTCTGGCGGCTGTGGACGACGGCGCCGCTGTCGTCACCAATGTGTGGGCCGCCCCCGGCCGGCTCGTCGCCCAGGAGACCCGCGCAAACGGCTGGACGGGGCGCGTCGAATGGCGACACGACCCCTCCGGCATCCTCACACAGACCCTCGCTTCGGCCATCGGCCTCACGCAATCGGTCAGCCTCGACGAAGGCGGGCGCGAGACCAACCGCACCGCTCTCTGCGGCGGCGCGCAAGTGTCAGCCTCCCGCGCATACGCCCCCTGGAACGGCCTGACCGCCCGCGTCGTCGCCGGCCCGGTCGAGCAATCGTTCGCGCGCGACCGCCTTGACCGCTTGACCAACCTCATCTGGCGCGTGCAAGATACTCCCGTGCTTGAGATCCGTTACACACTCGACCTCCTCGGCCGCGTCACCCAGCGCGTGGATCGCTCCGGCGGTATCACTCTCGCCGTCCGCGATTACGGCTATGATGGTTTGGATCGGCTCGCCTCCGAAGCACACGGCTCAGGATACGCCGCGACGTACGCCTACGACGATGCCGGACGCCGCTCCGCCAAGGAGACGGCGCGCTTCGGCGTCGCCTACACGGCGGGGACTGGCGATCGGCTGGCGGGCTGGGAGGTCACCCGCACGAACACCTGGACCTTCCAGGTCTCGGGCTTCAGCAGCGAGGCACCCGCCACAAACCCCGCTTACCGCTTCCTGGAGGCACGCAACGACGTGGAGACCGTCGCGCCCGGAATGACGGGATCGAACTTCACCGCCGCGCTAACCGCCCGGACGCTCGGCACCCAGACGGTCATCGTGGCGATCAGCGACGCGGCGGGTAACGTCGGCGTCGCCACGAGCGCCTTCGTGCGCACCGCCTTCACGTCGGGCGAGTATTCTGCCGACGCTGCGGGCTGCGTCACGCAGACGGTCTATCGCGGCCCCTCCTGCCGCGAAGAGCGGACGCTCACCTGGGATGCGCAGTACCGCCTCACCGCCGCCGCCACCAGCGGCGCGCCCGCCGAGTCGTACGGCTACGACCCGCTCGGCCGGCGCATGTGGACCGAGGCTGGCGGCGTGACCAACTTCCACCTTTACGACGGGGCGCACCTCCTCGCCGACCTCGATGTCACCGGCGGCGTGGTCCGCAACTACGTCTACGGTCCGGAGATCGACGAAATGGTCGCCATGACCATCCACACCGGCGATGTCCCCCGCACCTTCTACGCCCTCCGCGACCACCAGAACACCGTCTGGGCGTGGGTCGACGAATCGGGCGACGTGGTCGAGTCCTACGACTACGACGCCTGGGGCCGCGTGCTCGGCATCTATGACGGCGAAGGCGCGTCCATAGTCCAATCCGCCATCGGCAACCGCTTCCTCTTCCAGGGGCGCGAATACTCCTTTGCCACCGGCCTCTATCAGTTCCGCGCCCGCTGGTACGACCCCGTGACCGGCCGATGGATATCCAGCGACCCCATCGGGATAGACGGTGGTTTGAACCAGTACGTGTTCTGTGGAAATAACCCAGTTAATTTCCGGGACCCCTTCGGACTCTGCACAGACGATGGCTATCCTGCATTCGTAAATCCCGATTACGCATTCCCCGTCCTTCAGAAACTCATTCCGGACTTGTACGACTTCCTCGCGGAGCCGGAGCGGAACTTCAGCCGATGGCGTGCAGAGCATATCGGAATCCCGGTCGACAACTTCTTGTCCGATCTCGTTGGAGCAGATCGCTTGCAGAGTTTCGACAACTTCATGGCCTTCTTCGCCGAGGGGATGGCCCTCGCCACGATGACAACCGGGGGCGGGAGTTGGTCTGCGGCAAGAGGAAGATACTGGAAAGCGAAGACCGGCTTCCCCACATCCCCGAGGCATCCCGTTCTGGATGTTCCAAAGGAACTACATCATATCGAAGGACGCAAGATTCCGAATCCACACGCCCCTGCGAATCTCAAAGAGGTCTGGCCTTGGGAACATGCCGATATTGACCCCTATCGGCACTACAATGGCCCACGTCCCTGAGACAGGAGATAGCCAAATGCTTGAAGATGCATTCCGGAAAGCCCGAAGCCCCGTAATCACATTGCAGGGACATCGCGTCGCTCTTTTCGACACGCTGGAACTTCCCAAAAAGGGCAAATTGCGGTTGCGCTTCAAGGCCGCACATTCTGAATGGCGGCAAGGCATTCGGATTGGAGCGATGACCACGCGCACGGATTTGCGCCTCACCGTCGCTGGTCGCCAAGCACCCGGCATGCAACTGTGGCAAGACACATGCCCGCCGTTCGTGGACATCGACTATGAATGTCTTTCAGGACCGCTTACCGTCTACAACATCTGGGACACGGGAGACGCCCAGTCAACATCGCAAACAGCAGGCGCAGGCATGCGGGTGGATGTAACTCCTGACGGCAAGACTCGCACATACTACTGCAACGATGGCCATCCCGAACCACTGTTCAAGAGTCTGGTTTTCGAGATCGAGATACTGTAACAAACAAGCCTTGAGCTGGACCTTCATTGCCCTGTCCAACATCAGCGTGACGGCCACCGCATAGACTATCGACGCAAGCGGCATGGACGTGCCGGCAAATTCCAACTGGACGATTCCGTTGGGTAACACTCGTGTGTATGGTGTAAATATTCAAACGCGCTGTTGCGCCAATGGATATTGGGTATAGTTGAGATGATGGGGGCGAAAACAACTCATCCGAAATTTGCGGATTTTGCCATGTGGCCGCAGCAGGAGGAATGAAAGGCGTGGAGTTGAAGGGCGACGGAATTTGTTGCGGTCCAAATTGAGCGCGTAGATTTCCCCGAACTGGCGTCGTAGCTGTTGCGGTCCAAATTGAGCGCGTAGATTTCCCCGAACTGGCGTCGTAGCGATTGGGGCGATCGGGACGGATTGCCATCGGGTTTTGTGGCCGAATAGCCGCGCATAGATCGTAGCGCT
>VGWG01000121.1 GCA_016873675.1 Lentisphaerota bacterium
TGCCACTGCTACTGCCACTGCCACTGCCACTGCCACTGCCAATGCTACTGCTACTGCTCTTCCCGAATCACTCTCTTCCCAATGACCCGCGCCGGGTTCCCCGCGACCACGATCCATGGCTCCACATCCCTGGTTACCACCGCGCACGCGCCGACAACGCCCCCCTCGCCGATCGTCACGCCGGGTCCGACAAAAGCCTGGGCGGCAATCCAGACGAAACGGTCAATCCTGATCGGTTGGCAGATCAGGATGTTATCAGGATGCGTGATGTCATGAGAAGCTGTGCAGATGAACGTCCGCTGACTGACGCAGACCTTGTCCCCGATTCGAACGGGGGCCACGGTATAACAGTCAACGTTGTGCGACAAGCAGACATAATTTCCCATTTCCAGATTCCAGGGTGCCCATATTTGACAACTCGGATGAATGACGCAACCCGTGCCCACTCGTGCCCCGAAAAGACGCAAGAGAAAGACGCGCCAGCTGCGTAGGCACCAGAACGGTGTCGTGCGGAAGAAAACGCTCCACACAAGACTCCAGACGAATCTGGCCAACTTATCACGATATGGCAAGCGGTTCATGTAGGGCTTTACAGTCAGCATATGCACACTCCGGCTATTGCAGGCGCCTGAGCAACGGCCAAAAAAAGTACTTAACCACCCTTTCTGCTTGCTTCTGCAACAGGAACCTCCGGTTCATATACAGGGTTGCCGCTTTTGAAAAGCTTCCTGTATCTCGTAGTACGTCAAAAAAGCGCTTCCGAACGGAAGGCTCGGGGGATGATTGTCGCAGCGGCGTATTCCGTTCGCATGCCAACCGGAAATCGTATTGCCCCATAAAGAGCAGGTTGCGCGTCTGTGTTTCACGCAGCAGCTCTCTCCCTTTGGCGGTGTTCTCAAGCACAAGCGACGTGCCTTGGTTGTCATCGTACTGCGGGTGTGAAGCCGCTACACGCCAACAGTCAGCCAACGTTAGATCCCCCGCTCGTTGCGCGGTCGCATAGGGGCACACATAACAGCACGGACGGAGAAAAGCATTAATCGAGTAACCCCAGAAATAGGCGTCAGCCCAAGGAATCCGTCTGGTCGCAACCCCGTTTGCATACGCGATACGGACCCGCGGGAAATTCCAGCCGAGCTTTTTATCGCGAAAGGAGTAATCGACAATCTTGCTCTCCTGTGTGCGCTCCAGTTCGGTCACATAGTTGCGGAAGACTTTTGGTGACGGAACACCGTGACAGACAATATCGCAGGTAATCAGCCGGTCGGTTGCGTGCCAGTGTTCGGCCAGTCGACGCACCGACCCCACTTGGCAGGGCGTTCCCGAGAAAAACACAATCTGACCCGCATGCAACCTCGCACCCATTGCGCGAAAACAATCGGCTGTCTCGCTTTGAACGTATTTGGATCCGTGGAGAGCCTGTAGTGCCTGGATCGTTTCAACAACCACGTGTTTGACAGCATGAAAACCGTCACAAAACATCGCGCCGGCTACAGCGCCATGGGACCGGAAGACGGTATCCGCAATAGCCGCAAACGCGCTCCCGGATGTCCCCTCTCGACGCACCGCGTCATCCGTATGCCAGGCGGCATAGGCGGCCTCCACCGGATGCAGGTTTTGAGGGTTCTGCATGCCGCAGCATGCCAGGCATTTCCCGCAATCGACGCAAGCGGATACGTCAATAATCGGATAGTCAAAACCCTCCTCATCCGGCTGCATCCGGATGCAGGCACTCGGACAGGCAACGACGCATGCCCCGCACCCGCAGCACTTCTCTTTGTTGGCCGTATCGATTCTCACAAACGACGCCACCCTATACTCATCCTGCAACCGCAGCGGCAAGATACGTCAGCGACCGTTCACGCGCCGCGTCCAGCCTAGCGACCACAGCCGAAGCATCGAACGTGAGCGTCAGTTCCTGCGGCGGCTCCTGTCCGGCCGAGATGGATCTCCCCGTGAGCCCGGTCATCTCCAGCAGGCCAGAAATGCGGTTGGAATTTGTCATTTTCTTGGGGATGACGGGGAAAACGGGCTTCTGGAAATTGACGGCAAACGCCGTTCCGTGGAAGGAGTTGGTCACCACCGCCGCGGCGTGCAGAAACAGGCCGACGAACTCAGACGGCCCCGCATCCGCAACGTCGGTTATGCCGCGCGTCGGGACCTGCCCGCCGTCGCCACAGATACGAATCACACGCGCCCCCGTGATTTCCCGGGCAACGTTTTTGGCCACAACCATAGCGGCCGCACACGGCATCAATTCGTACAACAATACATACGGGGCGTCCACAGTCGGCGAAACGGCGACCCGGTCCCAATCGGATGCGCCTAGCAGCAGCGTCGGATCCAGCACATGAGCCGCGTCTCTGCCAACCAATTCGCGCAGGATCGCTACACCTTGCTTTTCTCGCGCAGAGAGCGCGTCAAAGACCGACAATCGTTGCGAATACACCCGCTTCACAACCTCGGGAAGCTTCGAGACACCAAAGCTCGACGCATACGATACCCGCCTTCTTCCCTCCGGTGCAAAAGTAAGAAAATAGGGGTCCAACGAACTGTTCATACGCGGATTCCACACTTGATCGCTCCCCACCATGAAGACGTCATACGGGTGATCGGCCGCATTGAGCTGTTCAATTGTGTGGTAGGTTCGCAATGACAACCGCGTATAGGCGCGATGAAACGCATCCATCCGGGTCCTACGTGTAAAGACATCCTGGCGGCGTGGTAGACTCTTCACGTACTGCCAATAGGGATAGGTCCACTCCTTTAATCTGTTGGCCGTTCCAATAGGAAAAAGCGGGGCGGAACCGCGGGTATGCTGATGTGAGGGATGCTTATAGAAAGGGTAGTCGATCAGTTCGCTGTCGAATCCCATCAGCTCCAAATTCTTCTGCAGCGCAAAGGCTTGAAGTTCTGCGCCGTAATTGTCGGACTTAAAGATTGTGATGATGCCAATCTTGGCCATGTTAGAACCTCATGCATGTGGGTGCCGTACCCGCATGGATCAGCCACGTGTACGCATCCTTCATCTGGGTTGCCACAGCCGACCACGTGTATTTCTTCTGGACCAACCGACGGCCACTTCCACCCATGTCCCGACGCACATCGTCCGTCAGACTGATCGCTTCCCGTAACGCCTCAGCTAGAGATTCAACGCCAATATCCACCCACCAGCCAGCACGGCCCACACAACCTGGCAGACTCGTGCTTGTACCCTGGACTGAGCCCTCTTGCTGGAGATCGAATGCGCGTGAGGGCTCTCCTACTAACTCTGACCAAGGCGCACCCTTGGTAGCGATCACCGGTAACCCCGACGCTAAAGCCTCCGCAATCGACATGCCGAAATTCTCGCTGTGCGAGGGATGAACGAACAGGTCTGCCTCTGTATAGGCGCTCCACTTTGCCTGATCGTCCAGTTCCCCCACAAACTCAAACTGCCCCAACAGACCGGCCCGGTTAAGCGCCGCCTCGACCACAGCCCGATGCCCGCAGACGTCTGGACCGACCACGCGTACCCGCCAGCCCTGCGGCCGCAGCCGCGACCAGGCCGCCACCAGATCCAGCAACCCCTTACCCGGATGTAGCCGCGAGAGGAATAACGCCGTCCGGATGTTCTCGGACAGCCGAACCCGAGGCGGCATCACGTCGGGCAGCTCCACGCCGTTGGCGACCACGCAGACCGGTTGCTCGGCACCGCTCGCCCGGATATTCTCAGCCTCTTGGCTGGCCGTCGCATGAAAGGCACGCACCGCGCGCAGGTCACGCCGCTGGTAGAGCCAGAGCGCAAACCGCTTCTTAAGCGCCTTCTGTCTCAAGGCCCAGGGATCTAACATGCCGCGCGGCGAAAGGATGACCGGAATACTGCGGCGGCGCGCCTGACACATCGCCAGATGGTTAATGGTGAGCCACAAACCGTGCAGGTGAACCAGCTCCGGCCTGACGTCCTCAAACAAGCGCACCAGTTCAGACCGCGTCGTCGTAAGCCCGCCGCCGCTCCCATACAGCACACGTAGCGCCCCAGGCTCAGAAACCGCATGTCGCGGCGACCGAACATAGAGTGTCGTATCGACCCCCGCCCCGGCAAGCGCACGACACAGTCCGGTGATCGAACGGGTCGGCCCCCCGCTGCGCGGATCAACCCCGCTACAGATATGCAGAACCCTCATCGCACGTCCCCGTCCAGCCCGAGCGCGTCAAGAAACCGAGTCACCGCTTCGCGTGAGGACCAGTTCGCCCTGGCACGCTCCTTGGAGCGTTGCCCCATCGCCACCCTCTCGTCCGCCGGAGCCACAAACGCACGCCGCAAGGCCTCGGTATACGCTGCGGCGTCATCAACATCCAAAGACCAACCGTTGACCCCTTCCTCCAACGCCTCGTAATAATTGCCCGCCCGCGTGGTCAGTGCAACGGGCAAGCCGCTGTGCAGCGCCTCGACCACTGACAACGGATTGGGATCATGCCGCGACGGCAACAGAAACAGATCCGACGCCGCATAATATTTCGGCATCTCGGCGTAAGGCACATAATCACGAATCTCGACCGTACCGGACAAACCCCGCTTGGCAATCCTCGTCAGCAGCTCCTCGCGCAGCGAACCCTGCCCAAAAATGACAATCTTCCATCCGGCTAACGCCGCGCTCGGCAGCCTCTCGACCAGTTCCTGAAGGCCTTTCACCCGTTCCAGCCGCGCCGGGCAGATACAGATTTTATCCGCCTCCGACTCGCCCAAGAGCACACGCCGGGCTGCCCTGATCTCAGCAGGTTCCCAAGCCTCACGCGGGCTGAAGCGCCGCTCATCAACCAAGTTTGGCAAGAGTACCGGCTCCGGCATCCGCCAGCGGGTTCTCGTCTGGTGCAGGGCGACATACTCCACGGCGGAACGCCCCGGAACCGCGATTCGCTCACAATGCTTGAAAACCCACCGCTTATACCGACCCAGAAGGCCGTCCAACCGCCCCGGGGTCGCCGTATTCCCCTCCGACCAGGCGACCTTCAGCCGGCTGTGGACCGTCGTTGCGACGATCGCGCTTGTGATCGTGTCAAAGGTGCTGCCGATCACAAGCACCTCCGGCGGATCACGCCAAAGGCGGGCGATCAGGCCAGGGTTCAGGTGGAACGATCGGACGCCACACCCCGACCAGTAACGGTGTGGGAACCGTACGGTCGGGTTGCGCCACGCCGACGGCCGTGCAGCATGACCACGCGACAGAAAGTGAACGAAGAACTCGATGCCCCTGGCATCCAAAGCCTCAGCCATCACCTCAAAGAGGTGCAACCGGTAGGGGCTCGGAATGTTCTGGATGACCTCGATCCTTCTGTTACGCGACGCCGCCATGTGAACGCTCTTTCATCCATCCGAGCAGACGGGATGCCTGCCGTTCCCAGAGTTTATTCGCGGTAAACCAGTCACGCACTCGATCACGGAACTCGGTCCGCCGCTCCAGACCCCAAGCCAGCACGTCGGTGATCGCCGCCGCGAACGCACGCGGGTCCTCATCGGAAACCACCTGCAACAGGCCACGATAATCTGGATGGAAACTGTCGATCCATGTGCTGACCACCGGTTTGCCGTATGACAGGTAGTGAGAGATCTTCGAGGGGAAGTTCATGATATTCTCGCGCACCTCAGGCGGCCGCATACTGATAAACAGAGCAGCCCGGGAACAGATCTCATGGAGTTCAGCATCGTCCACAAACCCTTTGAAGACCACACGTTCGTCATCTCCAAACAGCTTGCGAACCTGCTCGCGGTCAGACCGCCCGCAAAGCACAAGCCGCCAGCCGCAGGCAGGAAGCTGACGCACTACAGCAGCAAGAAACGCAATCCCGCGGTAATGGTCAAGCGCACCGGTATAAACAACTCGACCCTCGTCCAGAATGCTGTCCTCCCAGTCGCCACGCCAATATGGCGCTCCGCCGTCAAGGTGCAGCGTCGGAACGGCACCCGGATAGTTGCACGCCGCCCAGTAGGAGAGAAAGACCACGCCGGACGCATACTGCGTCTCGTGTCGAATGGCCGCCCAGCCGTCAGCCCGCGGATCGTCTGCGTCCAAGATGATCGGAAAACACGGGACACTCAGTTCGGACGCCACACGCAGGGCGGCCACATGATACGGATGCAAGGTGTTATAGCAGACCACCGCATCAAACCGCCCGCTTCTCAACAGCTCGCGCACCCTCCGGGCATATGCACGGCATAGGTATGGCTCACGTAACCGGGCGATATTGGGATATCGGATGAACGACGGGCGGATCTCCGCGTCAAACTCCGCTTTTCCGCCGGGCCAGAAGTCGCCCTGTGGCCATGATTGCTCGTAACAATGGGTCAACCCGGCGACACTGGCCCCGTTCTTTCTGAGCCCGCCGAGCAGTCCGCGCGTCCAGACAGCAGCGGCCGGATTGGCCGCGCGGCGCCGTGCGATTGCCGCATCACTATGCAACGGGCCCAGCCAGAGGATACGAAGGTCTGACGAAGTATCAGCCATTGTTTACATCCGCCAATAGAAGGGGCGTCTCAGTTCCCGGCAACATCAGATCCGGCGGCGGCACACGCGGATGCCACAGACTTGGCATCTGCCCGAGGAACACCGCCCACATGCTGAAGGTCGACCAACTTGTGCCCACCACCAAACTCGACCGACTGAGAAGCAGCAGATCGTGGAGCGCGGGCGCAGACGGCATCACACGCAGGTTCTCGACCCCTTTCAGGAAGGCAAGCTCTGCCGGCGACGCGTCGCTGAACACCCGCACAGGCACGCCAGGCAACCGCTCACGCGCCGCGCCGATCGCCCTCAGGTACCAGGCGTCCGGTATCGTGTGCCCCCCGCATTTGAAATCGCCGCGCCGGATATGGACACCGATAGACGACACTCCCGCCGCCTCATCGACCCGTCTCACAATCGCGGGATTCGTGATTGCGCGCAAGCGCTCCGCAATCAGCGGCTGCTCCGACAGGAAAGGATTAAAGAACTGCTCCATGCCCCTGAACCAAATAACGCTGCGGCGCCCTTCCGAAGCAACGGTCGAGGCACCCTCCTCCACTCCCGGCAACAGCCGTAAGAGCGCCTCCCGACCCAGTCCGCCAATCATGCCCGCGTTGGAGAACATGTTTAGATAGTACCGCTTGTCACGTTCACCGCGAAGCCAGGGGCCCACCCGCATGAACTTCGTCCAGCGCGGGGCAAGCATCACCGCACCCTGCCGCCGACAGAACACCTCCGCGCGTGCCCAAGTAAACAGCATATTGGAGACCCCAGTCCTGCCAACAGCCGGAAACGCATACCGCATTCGAATCCCCCTCACTCAGCGCGACGACGCGAATCGCCCACGACACGCGCCGGATTCCCGGCGCAGATACTGAACGCGGGCACGCTCTTCGTGACCACCGAACCCGCACCGACCACACTGCCCCGGCCTATCGTGACCCCCTTGAGAAGGATAGCCCTCGCCCCTATAAAGACATCGGACTCCAGCACCACCGGCCGCGCAACACCGCCACCGCCGCGCCGCCGCGCCTCAGGGTCGATCGGATGCGCGTCATTATCCGTAATCAGGCAGCCCGAACCCAATAAGACACGGTCGCCGATCCTCACGGACTGTACCGCTGTGATCGTAC
>VGWG01000122.1 GCA_016873675.1 Lentisphaerota bacterium
GCAAGCCGTGACCTTGGCAGCCTACGACTGGAGCGTCTGGGTCTCCCCCGCCCCTGCGGCCCCCGTCGCGCCACTCTCCGGTTTCGGGTTTAGGGCGCTGGCTGCGCCAGCCGCGCCGTTAGCGTCAAGCAGTACGCGCACTGATCACACAAAAGAAGAGAGAGCTCCGTTTACTGCTGGGCCGTTTATTGCCTTCCAGCCTAAGACGGTCCCTTTGCACGTGGCACCTATTACCCCGACCAATTATGGGGGAGCACTGGTTATATATCTCCACAACCTGCAGGCGAATGCCACAAATTGGACGTTCGAGATCGCGTCAAACAAGGTTTACTCAACGGGAGCAACAGGATGGTCGGCCCCCGTACCTTCGACGGTCGCAGAAATCAATCAAGTCAAAACAAACGTAGCGGGGGGGATAGATTTCATTGAAGCTGGGGTAACTCCAAACCGTTTCAACCATTATTCTATAATCGTGCGGACCCCTGGGCGCTATCAGGTCACGATCAAATACAAATCCTCTTATAGAGCGAGGTTCGAATTCGACACCCCTGCGGTTGGGGTTGATTTCACCGGCTTGAATGCAAATGACCCGATTATTTTGACGACGAATAGGTATACGTACGCCATTTTCCCGCTGTACAATGCATCGGCCTCTCTTGTGGTGACCGGCAAAGTCGTGGCGACCTCATCAACCGGTAGCCCGTATAATCTTGCCGGTATCACACTGAATGCCGGAAGCCGTTTCAACATTACGAACATAGTGAGTCAGCCGGAGCGCTTTCAAATGAGCGGCATTTCTGAAGGGGATCATGTGTTAAATGCCATATTCAAAATGGAGGTGGAAGGCATCCGTAAAAAGCTCATTTCGAATTTAGATGACCAAGTGATGGTCTTAGCCAGTAATGTGGTGACGCAAGTCCGCTACGGCACTTTTACGAACCTGCACCTTGTCTGTCCCAACATGTATATCGACAGCCCCGCAGGAGACCTTCCGCCCGACGGCGCAGAAGGATCTAATTATTCTCCTGCGTCATACTCGCTTCTGGTGTTCGACACGCCAACCGCGCCGTCCAACTGCCTGATGACTTGCGAGACGCCTCAATTGACTGGCTTGAGCAACGCCTTCATCAAGTCACTCGTGTGGAATAACGTCGAATGGATCAACCCGTCCGTGTCCACCGTCACGTCGGTCACAACCAACACGAATCCGTCCGAGCCGTGGAGGACCGAGTTCTGCTACAATCAGATGCCGTCGCATAACGACGCCTTCGGCAACACCAACCTCGTGCTGCGGTTCAAAGACCGGCATGCCTGGAAACGGGATCAGCCGGTTCAATTCCGCTTCGCCCGCACCGGAACCAATGCCGCCGCCCGCGTGATCGCGGCGGGCGCCCTCAGCACCAATTACGTCAAAGCCGGCAACCCCAACTGGTACGTCTACTGGCAGCAGGTCGCAAATCAATTCAGCAAGACAGATGGCTCATGGCCGAGCGGCAACTTTGGCCCGCAGGCGCAACGGATGGTCTACTCGAATGAATTGGTTGGCACTAGCGGCACAACAACAAACGCGGCTGGATGGTATGATGGCCGTCCCGTCTACGACTACGGCTCCACGAGTTATCTGTGGTCCGATGAAATCGCAATCTTTGACACGAACAAGAGCGGCATCTTTCCATACATTCATGTCATCCACCACGAAAATGGTCACCGCCAATCGAGGCAATTGCCAAACAGCCAAGGCGGATGGGGAACGGGGCTGACTTATTCGCATATCGATGATTTAGATCAAGACCAAATTCACAAAACATGGGAGACGCCAGGCGGGGGGGGATACGTTTTGGGTTTCGATACAAACAGCGTGAGTGCGACGACTAATTGGACATGGCGAAGCAACTGGACGCACGGGTGGATCACGACAAACGAAGTGAAGAATCCACCGCTCTCTCCGCCGGCACCCTATACAAATACTAACGGTGTGAATTCGGTGACGGGTAGCGGACTCTGTCCACGGAACGAGCTGCATGTTGAGGCGCGAAAATGGGATATTGAATTAAAAGATTGGTCCTGGGTTGTGCCATGATTGGAGGAGGATAATGCCCATGGGTAAGAGAATCCGAAGCGTAAGACTGCTTATTGTTGGCATGATTGTGGTTGCAATGGCGGGGTTTGGTCTGTACTGGTGGCTCACACAGTATTACTTTCCTGTCCGTGATGTGGTACCAATTGTAATGCTCTTGGAAAAGAAAGACTTCAGAGGTGCCGAAAGTCTAATCTTTAGTCCCCTTATTCTGCCAAATGGCGAAATGGAAAGACTCCCTGATGGAATGCCTAAAAGAGACCCCAATCGTATTCGTATCAGGGGTAGAGGCGCGGAAAAGATAAAGCGTGTCTATTTAAACGTATTAAATACTGCTGAGGATGCAATTGTTTTGAGAGAAGCTTTAGGTTGTGCTTTTGGGTGCATTAATGATTTGTTATTCACGCAGTCTGAAGGCGAAATACTAGAGAAAGCCGTCGCGCGATACAATGCCCAAATACCTGCTTCCAGTTCAGAGAATCCTTGGTCTGTAACCGTGGGATCTGATGGCTATTATTACGTTCAAATGGGCGGTTTTAGAAGTCATTGAGGCGAGCAAGCGGGTGCAGCGTAAACAGCGTAAAGGGGACAGGGAAATAGCGTCCATACACACGCTGTGAATTCAGCGACGGGTAGCGGCCTCTGTCCACGGAACGAGATGCATGTCGAGGCGCGAAAATTGGATATTGAATTAATAGATTGGTCCTGGGTCGTGCCGTGACGAGAGGAGGAGGATGCCCATGAGTATGAGAATTCATAAAATAAGACTGCTAATTGGCTGCGTTATTATTGGTGCGCTGGTGGGGTTCGGGCTGTATGCGTGGCTCACGCAGTATTACTTTCCTGTCCGCGATGTGGCACCCATTGTAAATCTCTTGGAAAAGGGAGATTTGTTGGGCGCGCAAAGGTTAATTTCAGGGGTGTGTCTAACGCCGGACGGCCGGGTGGAAACTGTGCCAGGAGATGCACCAGGGATGTTCAAGACAAGAAAAGACCCCAATCGTATTCGGATCAGGGGTAGAGGTGCGGATAAAGTAAAACATGCCATCTTGATGATTTTGAATTCCTCTGAGGATGTGAATGTTCTGCAAGGAGCTTTAAGTTGTGCTATTATTGGTGCATATAATCGAAACGTTTTGTTCGATAAGCAGTCTGAGCGCGAAATATTAGAGAAGGCCGTCGCGCGATACAATGCTCAAATACCTGCTTGGGCTCCAGAGTTGCCTTGGTCTGTTACTGCGGGTTCCGATGGCTATTATTACGTTCAAATGGGCGGGTCGCGAAGTCATTGAGGCGGACATAGTGGCCATAGGGGTAACAGTTTAGCCCAAGCGCGAACGTCGTCGCGCGCAGTGTGCGTGCGAATGTGTGTGGGCGGCGATGCTGGGGGGAATCGGGGTCAACCCTTGTCTCTGGTATCAGGGTCAGAATCTAGAATATGATTCGAGGACGTGCCGGGTGCTGACGGGACGAGGCGTATCTTTGAAGTCAGAAGGGATTTGATCTCGCCAAGACGCAAAGTACGCAAAGAAACGGATTCTGGAGCCTCTTGGCGATCTTTGCGGCTTTGCGAGAAAAAAGTGCGGTCTGGACACCGAGGCTCCTTGCGGCGCGGCCTTTCGGGATGGGCCTCCTACACATTAACCCCAACAAACACCATGAAACATCATCGCCTTCTACCATTCGTGTTGTGTCAGCGGGCACTCAAAACCAGCCAGTGATGGGCACTTGAAAACCAGCCACCTTGATGAGGTGGTTCGTCAGGTAGAATATACCCCCGAAAGGGGGCAGGTTTTACGATGTCGAACCAGATCAAGATGGCTACAAGTACTTCAATCATAGAGCTCCACGAACGGGGCTGGTCCCGGCGGCGGATTTCGCGTGAACTGGGTTTGGATCGGGAGACGGTGACCCGATACATCCGCCTGCACGCGGCGGTGGCGGCAAAACCAGCCATTTCGCCCGCCGGGACGGACGGCCCCGCCGAGTCAAAACCAGCCATTCCGCCCGCCGGGATTGTCGGGCGTCCGAGCCTCTGTCGGCCGTACCACGAGTTCGTGCGCACGGGTATTGAGACCGGGCTGACGGCGCAACGTATCTTCCAGGATCTGCGCGCCGATCACGGCTTTGCCGGTGCGTACGACAGCGTGAAGCGTTATGTGCGGCGGCTCTCGGTGCCCCCCGCGGAACGCATCGAACGCATGGAGTGCCTCCCCGGCGAAGAAGCACAGGTCGACTTCGGCCTGGGTGCGCCGGTGGCGGTTGAGGGCAAGCGGCGTCGCACCTGGGTGTTTCGTCTGGTGTTGTCGCATTCCCGCAAGGGTTATAGCGAAGCCGTGTTCCGGCAGGGCACGGAAGAGTTCATCCGTTGTTTGGAGAACGCCTTCCGTGCCCTTGGGGGCGTCCCCCGGACGCTCGTCATTGACAACCTGCGCGCCGCCGTCTCGCAGGCCGACTGGTATGAACCGGAGATCGTTCCCAAGATGGCGGCCTTCTGCCGGCATTACGGCACCGTTGTGCTACCTACCCGGCCGCGGCATCCGGAACACAAGGGCAAGGTCGAGCGCGGCGTCGGCTATGTCAAGGGCAACGGCTTGAAGGGGCGCGTGTTCGCCTCGTTGGCGGATGAGAACACGTATTTGCGTTGGTGGGAGAAGCATGTGGCCGATGAACGCATTCACGGCACGACCCGCCGGCATGTGGCGCGGTGCTTTGAAGAGCGGGAGCGGGCCGCGCTGCTGGCGTTGCCGCCCATGGTCTTTGCGTCCTATGAGGAAGGACGACGGGCGGTGCATCGCGACAGTTACATCGAGGTGAAGCATGCGTACTATGCGGTTCCCGAGGAGTACGTCGGCCGCACGGTCTGGGCCCGTTGGGACATGCGTACCGTGCGGATCTTCAACCTGCGCATGGACCCGATCGCCATGCATGCGCGGTTGGAAGCGGGATCCTTCAGTGCCCGGATGCCTGGCCGAAACGGCCAGAACCGCGTCAATCGTACTGCCGCCTACTGGTGCCAGCGTGCCGAACAGATCGGGCCCTGGTGCGGCGAATGGGCCCAGCGCGTGCATGCCGAGCGCGGCATCGAAGCGATCCGTGCTCTCATGGGGCTCTGGCACCTGGGCCGACGGGTCGGTTGCGCGAAGATGGAGCGCGCCTGCCAGCAGGCGCTGGACCGTGGCGAGGCTCTGCGCCTGCGCCACCTGCGGCGCCTGTTGGAAGACCAGCCCGGACCCCAACAACTCACCTTCCTCGACACGCACACCCTCATCCGCGATCTCGGCGAATACGGCACGCTCGTGGCCGCGTCCGCCGTCCAACCGGAGTTGACCACCGCCGCGCCTACGGGCTTGGAAGGGCCCTCCGGCGCGACCGTGGACAACTCCTGCGTCCCCGCGCATCTCGGGGTTACCCCACAGGAGCACCCATGAACGAATCCCTACGCAGACAGTTGCGAAACCTGCGCCTCTCCGGCCTGGCCGGAGCGCTCGACGTGCGGTTGCAGGAAGCCGCCGGCCACAACCTGAGCCACTTGGAGTTTCTGGAACTGATCCTTCAGGATGAGTTCAACATCCGCCAGCAACGACAACTGGCGCGCCGCAGGAAGGGGGCGGACTTCCGTGATACGCGCACGCTGCAGGACTTTGACTTCTCCTTCAACCCCTCGATCAAACGCAAGTTGATCTACGACCTGGCCGCCGGGCATTTCATCCGCGAAGCCCGCGACGTGCTGCTGGTCGGTCCGCCCGGTGTCGGCAAGAGTCATCTGGCGCAGGCCATCGGCCAGGAAGCGATCAAAATGGGGTTCGGCGTGCTCTACCGGTCGATCTTCGATCTGGTGCGCGAACTGCGCGATGACGAGACCTTGCCGGCCGGCAAACCCCTGGCGCGTTACTTGAAGCCGGATCTGTTGATCATCGACGACATGGGCCTGAAACAGTTGCCTCCGCGAGGAGGCGAATACCTGTTCGAGATCATCATGCGCCGTTACGAAAACCGGTCAACCCTGATGACGTCCAACCGCCCGGTCGAGGAGTGGGGCAAACTCGTTGGCGATGTGCCCGCCGCCTCTGCCATCCTCGACCGCTTCCTCCACCATGCCGAGATCATCCACATCACCGGCCGCAGCTACCGCCTCAAAGACCGCACCACCGCCAAAAACCCGGTGGACAACAACGATATTTAATGGTATTTACTCAACCGAACAGTGGCTGATTTTGAACCGCCCACAGGTGGCTGGTTTTGAAGTGCCCGGTGACAGTGTTGCTGGCCGCTGTGGCCGGTGTCGTATCCGTCACGATCTTTCGGAAGCGGACGCCATATGCCGAACCGAGTCGCCTCGTAATCGAGTCCATGCCGTTGATTCCGACGTCCGTTCCGGCGGATACTCCCGACATCGAAACGCCATTGCCGGGATCGGCCCGTCCCGACGGGGTTCCCACCGAGACGCTTCCAGTTGGCTGGTCGGATTTCAGAACCCTCACCGAGCAGGATCGCCTGAACCGGGTGACGGCGGCGATGGAGAATCATACGCTTCCGGCTGATGTGCTGGCGTTTTTCGAGAAGGAGCTTTTCAACCGTCAACACTGGGATGTGACCCGCAACAACATGGCCAATTCCTTGGTCTGGCAGGAGTCGCCCAATCCACGCCTGCACGAACTGTTCAGCAAGATGCTGGCCGATGAGTCCGAAAGCCCGGTCTGGCGCGATTACTGCCTGCAATTTCTCTCCGAGTGCCTGAAATCTTCATCCGATCCCGATGCGATCCAAGCGATCCTGACCCGCTACGCGCAGGGCCAGGACGGTTTGGCGGGGACGGCCATTGTGAATGTCGGATTGCAGGAAGCGGCGGGACGGATGACGCCGGTCGAGACGTTCAGTCGGCAACTGGAGGCGCAACTCGCCGACCCGGAGGTGGTCACCCCGACCAAGCTCAGCATCCTGGCGATGATCGGCAAGCGCAATGATGTGCGCCTCCTGCCGCTGGTGCGCAGCTACGCCACGAACTCCACCGACGCCCTGCGTCGCACCGCCATCGCCACGCTGGGTCAGATCGGAACACCCGAAGACCTCCCCCTGATCCGCGCCGGTCTCACCGATCCCAACCGCGCGGTTCAACTGGCCGCCGAGGCGGCGGTGAAGCGGATTGAATCGCGGTAGTGCTGCCGAGATGGAGCAGACACCAACCGGGCCTTTCACTCTGCACCCGCCCGTCCAGACTGTCACCGGGCGAGGTCTCCACCTCAA
>VGWG01000123.1 GCA_016873675.1 Lentisphaerota bacterium
GGCGACGATTACGGGCGACGATTACGGTTTACGATTTCCTCCGGTCATTCCCTTCTCTGAGGTGTTGCATCAGCACAAAATAAGCACTCGCCGTCCACGAGTAGGCGCGATCCCGCAGCGGAGCGCCCGTGTCGGCGGCAAAGTTCTCGGCGAATCCGGCAACGCGGCAGTTGCCGATAAAATCGTCGGCGATTTGCGACGCCAGTTTCGCTTGCCCCATCCGCCGCAGACCGTCGCAGGCGAGCAGCGTGTAGGGCGCCCATACCGGGCCGCGCCAGTAGCCGTCGCGTTCGTGAAGCGGACTTTTCAGGGTTTCCGTGGCCAAGCCCGCAGCGCAGCGAAAGCGGGAGATGGCTTTTACGCAGGCCTTTTGGTTGGCCGCCGGCAGGCGGTCGCCGAGCACCACCGTCATCCACGGCTGCAAGGCGTCGCCGGGTTGGGGGAGTGCGCCCTTTCCCGGCCGGATCGCGCGGGGCTCGCCCGCCCGCCAGTGCAGGGCCAGATGCCGCTTCAGCAAGCGTGCCGACTCTTCGCGCCAGAGTGTGGCGTCCGCGCGACGGCCAAGCCGCTGCGCAACTTGCGCCAGGGCATCGAGCTGCAGCACCAGATACGCGGCGATATCCGGCGTGGCCAACGGCATGCCGAGGTTCATGATGGTGCTGTTGTCCGCGCCGGTGTCGTTGCCATGATGAATTTCCGGCAACCCGTCGCCATCCGAGTCGCGCGCGTTGAGCCACCAACGCGTCCAGCGGACAAGCATCTCGTAGGCTTCGCGCAAACGGGCCGTTCCAGGATCGGCCCACTCGATCATCCGCGCCAGGGTCCAGCCATGCACAGGCGGCTTGACGAACTCCCAGCCATAGCTCATGGGATTGTAGCTGTCCGGGAAACAGCCGTTGGCGTCTTGATGGTCCGCAAACGCCAGGAATTGATCCCAGGCCAGGTCCGGATGGCGGCCGGCCATGGCGAGCGCGTTGAAGCAATGGTCCCAGCTCCAGACCCGGTTCATGCCGTGCTTGGACATCAGCATCACTGTGCGTGTCACGAGTCCGCGCGGTGGCGCCAGGCAACTCCACAGGATGTAGCCGGCCAGGGCACGGGTCTCTTCGTGACCCGGCAAGGCGGCCGGAAAGGGTTTCAGAAATGCGGCGAATTCCGCGCCGCGCCGCGCCACCACGTCGTCGAACAGCTCGCTGTGCGAGATTGCCGGCCAGGTGGACTGCATCGCCTCAACCGCCAGTTCCGCCCACTCCCCCTTGCGCGGAACCAGTTCGATCACTCCACGCTCAACCCGCTCGCCTTTCCACGGCGCATCGAGTGTCATACGTCCGGCCAGGCGCGTGACCGCGAACTGACTTTTGACCCAGGTCAGCGAGACTTGGATACGGTCGGCGTTGTGCGCAAAAATCACCGCGCTGCAGCCCTTGAGGTGTTGGAGCGCCAAGCGGGCCCTGCCGTCGCGCACGCGCAGACGCACGGCACCACCGGCCCCGAAAACGCATTCCAGACGCGCTCCATTGCCCTGGAGCACGGTCAAGGCCGGCGAACTCGAAGGCGGCGCATTGACCACGCTGCCCTTGGAATCCAGCAACTCGATCCCGAACGTGGAGCCATCCCGCACACTATGGCAGGTGCGCAGGTAGAATCCGGGCGGGGTGTAATCAATTTCACGAGAAAGTGAGAGCCAGGAATCCGGGACAGACGCCGGCACCACACGGGGGTCAAAGATGCAGACTGGCGGAACCTTGTTTTTGTTCATACATTTTCTCAGAACTTTAATGGCTCGTCGCCCGTGGGCATTACCGGGTAGTCTGGCATGCCGATATTCTGGCAGAGTTCAGAGATCTTGAACGGGCGATGTTTGGCCATGGATTGATTGGCCGCCGCCCCGACCAGGATGGACCAGGCACCGGAACGCTGATCCGCCGCGCGTTTGTACGGATCCGCTGGCGGCGTGTGGCTGAAGACGTCGCGGACCAGCGGTTCGTCGCCGCCGCCATGGCCGCCTTCCGCCTTCCACAGCTCGACAGTATAAGCCGGCTTGCGGGTCGGATAAACGCGGATGTAGGTGTCCGCGCTCTTGATCGCGCCTGGAACGCTTCCGTCGCCATTGATATACACGGTCTCCTGGCACATGTGCTCCAGACGCCCCTTGGTGCCATTGAAGGCGACCGCATACCCCTCCCATGGATTGAATGCATTGAGGGAATAGGACATCTTGGTCCCGCCGGCATAATCCACCACCACGTTCATGCTGTCTTCGATGTCGATTTCGGGACTGAAGACGCAACGGTCGCGGAAATAGCCGTCGTACTGCTCGCAGTCGAGGTAGCACTCAGTAAGGCCCTTGTTGGCGGCCAGGTCGAGACCGAACGGACACGTCCCGAATTCCGGGCAGCCGCGGCACCGTTCCTGACGCCGGGTCAGGCCAAGCCGATCCGCCGTTTTCGCGGTGTAAAAGCGGCGATGTCCGGAGGCGTACACGCGTTCCGGCACGTCGGAGAGCCACCAGTTGACCAGATCGAAGTGATGCGTGGCCTTGTGCACCATCAGGCCGCCGGAGTTGGCCTTGTTGCGGTGCCAGCGGCGGAAGTAGTCGGCTCCGTGGTAGGTGTCGAGCATCCAATGGAAATCCACGGAGAGTACTTCGCCGATGGTTCCTTTCATCAGCAGGTCCTTGATTTGGGTGCGGGGTGGGGAGTAACGGTAGTTAAAGGTCACCCTGACCTTGCGGCCGGTCTTCTTCTGCGTGTCGATGATGCGCTGGCATTTCGTCCCGTCGGTGGTCATCGGCTTTTCGGTGATCACATCGCAGCCGAGTTCCATGGCACGGCAGACATATTCATCGTGGAAGGCATCCTTGCAGGTGACGATGACGGTGTCCGGCCGTGTTTCCTTCACCATGCGCTCAAAATCCGTGTGGGCGTATAGCGGCACCACGAGGCCCGTCCCGCCGTCTGCCGACGTCCACTTTTTCACCCAGCGGTCCATCATGTCGAGACGGCCTTTGTTGTTGTCGCACAGACCCACCAGGCAGGCTTCCCCGGGAAATCCCTTGGCCGCCGCCTCCGTGTACATAAAGGCGCGTCCACCCACTCCCACCTGCACGTATCGCTTTTCTTGTTTGCTCATCGTCTTCCTTCTGCTTGATGTTTTTCTTGAAAATAATTAACGACGGTTCCCAATGCTGAATCTCCCAAGCGCGCCCCAGTGTGTCGAAACAGCGTCCGCAATGCAATCATTTTTTGTTGTTTTTCTTGTTGACTTAAGTTACGCCATGGTGAAATAATTCAACACAGCTTCGTAGAACCACTCCTTTTTCCCAATTACCGGAATGGGGTTATATTAAAAAAGGAAAATGCGTATGAAAACGAGCTGCGGAAGGTGGGCGGTTGTTCGTCGGTTGTCGAGTCTGGGTTGTGGTCTTGGAGAAAGCGGAAGGTTGATCTCGCTGTCGCTGGCGGCTGGAATGTTCCTGGCCGGGACGGCGCGAGGGCAGACGGAGATATTCGTGGTGCCGCCGGGAACGGCCAGCGTGACGCCCGAGGAGCCCTACGCGCCCTGGGCCAAAGCGGCCACCAACATCCAGACTGCGGTGACCTTCGCCAAGAACAATTCCATCGGCACGGTCACCGTGTCGAACGGCACATACAACATTACCAGTGAGATACTGGTTGCAGGCCCCATCACCCTGCGCAGTTTCGAGGGCGGCTTGAGCGGCGCATCGAATACGGTCGTGCGGCGTAGCGGTTCCGGGACCATGCGCATCTTCAACATCACAGACGCCAATGCCGTGCTTCAGGGCCTGAGCTTCACGAACGGCTACGGTGTAGCAGGAGCTGGAGTGTCTATGGCCGGCGGGTTGGTACGGGACTGCATTATAGCAAACAACGATGCCCTGGCCAATAACGGTGGTGGCGTCTACATGAATGGGGGCACGGTTTCTAACTGTATCGTCAGGTCGAACAGGATGGGGGTTAATAATAATTCCGCGGGGGATGGCGGCGGGATTTATGCGACAGGCACGAGCAAGATCTTCAATTGCCATATCTTGTCGAATAGGGCTGGTGTCAATAAAGTTGAGAACGAGGGTGGAGGTGTCTTTGCGGGATCTTCGACCGTCATACGCAACTGCCTGATCGCCGACAATAGGACGTGGCGTCGTGGCGGCGGCGTGTACACTAGCGGCCGGATCGAGAACTGCACGATCGTCGGAAACTGGATGTACGGTACTAGAACAGACAGTGCGGGCGGCGGGGTTTATATGACCGGCGGGTCTGTCAGTAACAGCATCGTTTACTTCAACGCTATTACGGCGGAAAGCACCACCGGCTATACGAATATCTACGCCGCGGCGGGCGTCGGCTACACCTGCACCACCGGCCCCGAGTTCTCAGCAGCCAACGGCAACACCGCGGGCGACCCGCTGTTTGTCAATCGGTCCGGCGGCGACTACAGCCTGCAGGAAGACTCGCCCTGCATGGATACTGGCGCGAACCAGGACGACTGGATGGTCGGCGCGACGGACCTGGCCGGCAACGCCCGCAAGCAGTGGGGGGGCGTAGCCGACGGTAAGGCCAAGATCGTGGATATGGGCGCGTACGAGGCGCCGACACCGCCGCCGGCCGCGACGATCATCCTGCTGCGGTAGCGATTTGGATGAGACCGAGCCCCAACAACGCGGTGGAGGCGACGGGATACCGCCGCCTCATCGCTGCCGTTCTCGTGATTTACCTGTACGAAGTCTTCAAGCAAGAGGCCGCAGGAGACAGTCACGCGCCCAGTCACACGCCCATGGGCGCGAGAGGGTAAAAGGCAAAGTGTGCCTCCGGTGTGCCGTTGGCCAGATTACCGTCACAGGATTGCAGGAGCTTGCCGAGCAGTTCGGCCCGTTTCTCGGGATGCGCGGCGGCAAGGTCGCGTTCTTCCCGGTAGTCGTCCGTAAGCCGGTAGAGTTGCAGGGTGAAGGCTTCGCGCAGGTCATCGAGTGACGCGCCGAAGGTGCCGAAGTCCAGGATGCGGTTTCGGCGGACGAAGGTGCGCAGCTTCCAGCCGTCGCGGGTCACCAACGAGGGTCCGTAGTGGCTGGAGTAGACGATGTGGTCGTGCTCCGGCGCTTCGGGGTCTCCCCGCAACGCGGGCAGCAGGGAGAGGCCGTCGGTGGCGCCCTGTGGCAGCGGAATGCCGGCGAGATCGGCGACGGTCGCGAGCATGTCGAAATTGGCGATCAAACGTTCCGAGATGGACCCGGCCGGCACGCGCCCCGGCCAACGCGCCAGGAAAGGCACACGTGTCGCGCCTTCCCAGTTCGAGGTCTTCAAGCCGGCCATGCCGTCGTTGCCGTCGAGTATGTCCCCGCAACGGTCGCTGTGAAACTTCGTCGTCACATCGTCGAGCCACGCTTCGTCGAGGGTCTGGCGGGCATAGCAACGCCCAGGCTGCTCGTAGCAGGGCCAGTGGCCGTTGTCGGACGTGAAAATCACCAGCGTCCGCTCTTCCAGCCCCAGCGTCCGAAGCGTGTCCAGAATCAGGCCGACCGTACGATCCAGCCGCAGAACCATGGAGGCATATTCCTTTTCGACCCGCGTCAGGGCGGGATTATGGGCCACCTGCGGGTCGAGGTCCGGAAAATAGACCGGTCCGTGCGGGAGCTGCGTCGGGTGATAGAGCAAGAAGGGCTTCTCCTGGTGCCGGCGCAGGAACTCGACGATCTTCGCATCGTACAGATCCTGGGAATGCACAGCCCGGCCAACGGCATTGTGTTCCACCTCGCCGTTCGGGAAAGGTCCGTAATGGCCCTTGCCGAACGTCGGATCCGTGTTGCCGGGAATATCCACGCGTCGTCCGTCTTCAAAGACATAGGGCGGATAGAACCCGTGGCACTGCCCATGATCGTAGTAGCCGTAGTGATAATCCCAGCCGTGACGGCGGATTTCGCGGTCACAGGTGGAAAAGCCCCATTCGAGTTTGCCGATCTGTCCGGTGATCAGACCAGCCTGGCGGGCGATTTCGGCAAGAAACAGATCGCCCTCGCGTGGACGGATGCCGGTGTTGCAGAGCAGTTCCTCGATTTGCGCCTGCGTCTGGCGCCCGGCCAGATACTCGTTGTAAAGCCCCGACCGGTTGAAGGTCCATCGGCCGGCATGCGAATCGTGGACACCGGTCAGGAGGGCGGCGCGCGCCGGCGCGCACAGGGCGCAGCCGTAGGCGCGCGTACACCGCATCCCTTCGGCGGCCAGGCGGTCTATGTTCGGCGTACGATAATGGCGCTGGCTGTAGCAGCTCAGCATGCCACGACCCAGATCATCCGCGTAGATAAATACGATATTCGGTTTCGTGTTACTTCCCTTTCTTCTCATCCTGACGCTTGGCTTCCGCCCGTTTGAGTCCGATGGTAACCTCGGCCGGCTTGACCTCGTCTTTCACAAGCGCTTCCAGTTTGGCGTTCAGCTCCCGCACTTTTTCCGGGTTATCCTTGGCCAGGTTCTTCTCCTCGCCGATATCCGTCGCCAGGTTGTACAGTTCAAACTCCTCGCCGGACTCCAGCGGCTTCTTTTGAGCATTAACAGGCTTCAACAACTTCCAGTCCCCCATGCGAATGGCACGGGTGCCGCCGAAATCCAGCAGAATCGCGTCATGCGGCGACTTCGCCCCCTGTGTGATGACCGGCCAGATATCCTTGCCGTCGAGTTGGCAGATAGGCGGGCTCGAACGCGCCAAGATGCCACTTTCCGCTGATGGCCGTTTCATAGCCGGCCTCCTTCAGCGCCTGCGCCAAGGTCCGTTCTTCAAGCGGCAATCCCCACTTCGAGCCCAGGGAGGGAATCACTAAATTAACACCGGTATGCGCGGCGTAGCGGCTGGTCATCAGGCACGCGCGCGTTGGCGAACACACCGGCATGACGTAGAACGACTCGAACACGGCGCCTGCTTTGGCCAGTTGGTCCAGGTTCGGCGTCATCCGCGACGCGTCATTCGGGGTCTTCTGTAATCCCAGGACCCCCGTGAAGCCGACATCCCAGATTCCGAGATCGTCGGTGAGAATGAAGAGAATGTTAGGCTTGACGGCATTTACCGGAATGACTTTCGCTCCCGGCTCGCCCGCAGCCCAGACCAGTTGTGGCAGCCCGGCCGCCAGCACACCCAACCCAGCTAATTGCATGAAGTCACGTCGGTTCATTTGAGATCCTCCTCTTCAGCAAACATCAGCTTCTTTTTCGGTGGACGAGAACGGGCGACGATTACGGGCGACGATTACGGTTGACGAGGAATTACTCTCAATCGTCAACCGTAATCGTCGCCCGTA
>VGWG01000124.1 GCA_016873675.1 Lentisphaerota bacterium
CGTTTACGTTGCCAGTGCACAGGGGGACGCATGGGCCGATCCCCAGGCGGAATTCCAGTCGTGCGTGCGCGCCGACCCGGTTTACCGGCTGCTGGGCGTGCCGGGATTGAACAGTCAGACCATGCCCGCTGTCGAGGCCCCGGTGCACGATGGCTCGATCGGTTATCACATGCGCTCCGGCAAACACAATCTCACGGAATACGATTGGACGTGTTTTATGGATTTTGCGGACAGGCATTGGAAAGCAGTCCGCGTAACGAACGGTCAAAAGAGCGTGGATGTGGACATGATATCCCCTCCACAACGGTAACCGTGAGGATGTCACCTCTCTCAAAAACGTCTGAATGGAGCCCTCATGAACCCTGTGGTTTTTGATTCGACCGGTTACCGGATAGGCGGTGTTTCGACACCCCTGATTTCTGGGGAGTTTCATTACTTTCGCGTGCCCAAGGCCGACTGGCGCAGGCGGATGCGCCTGTTCAAGGAGACCGGCGGCAATACGCTGAGTACGTACATCCCCTGGCTGCTGCACGAGCCGGAGGAAGGGCGGTTCGCCTGGGGCGGTGATGGTCTCGATCTGGAAGGGTTTCTGCAGGTGGCGCGCGAGGAAGGGCTGTACGTCATCGCGCGGCCCGGACCCTACCAGTACTCCGAGTTGATCTACGACGGCCTGCCCGGCTGGCTCTGCGAAAACTATCCGGAGGTGCTGGCGCGCAACCCGGAAGGTCAAATCCTCCGCAAGGCCTCGATCTCCTACGTCCATCCCCTGTTCTGGGACAAAGTGCGCCGCTGGTTCGATGCCGTCTGCCCCATCCTGGCGCGCTATTGCCTGACACCGTCAGGCGGCTCAGGTCCGATTGCGTTCATCCAGATCGATAATGAAATGGGTGGCGTTCACGAGTGGTTCGGCGGTCTGGACTACAATCCCGTTTCGATGGGCTTCGGTCAATCAGACGGCCGCTACCCCCTCTGGCTGCAGGCGCGCTATAGCGACATCCGCACGCTGAACACCCAGTACGGCACGCGCTACGCCTCGTTTGCGGAAGTCGAACCGTGCGGCGGTCAAGGCGTGTGCGTCATCCGTCGCCGGAAAGATTACTTCCATTTTTATCTCGGCACCATCGCCGCGTATGCCCGCTTTCTCACGGACCAGGTTCGGGCGCATCACATACAGACGCCCATTGTCCATAACTCAGCCCATCCCAACATGAACACGTATTTTCTGGAGACCGTCGCTGAGTTGGGAGACGGCTTTCTGCTCGGATCCGATCATTACTACAATCTCGGCCAGACCTGGCCGCAAAACAACCCCACCCCGCAATACGCCGTGCGTTGCCTGCTGTCGCTCGAAGAACTGCGCCTGATGGGATTCCCGCCCACGGTCTTCGAGTTGCCCGGCGGGAGCTGTGCCGACTGGCCGCCCTTGACCCCCTCGGATGCCCTGGCTTCCTACATGACCAACCTCGCCTTCGGGATGAAGGGCTTTAACTACTACATCTTTACAGGCGGACAAAACCCGCCCGCCGCAGGCGCCATGAGCGATATGTACGATTACAGCGCCGCCATTAGTCCAACCGGCGAAATCCGTCCGCTGTTGGCCGCTCAGAAAGCCTTCGGCCAAGCGATCACGGAACGGCCCTGGCTGGCGACGGCTGAGCGTGTGTGCGACTTTCGCATGGGCCTCGATCTGGAATACGCGCGGGCTTTGAAATATTGGCCGGATGAGGAACCCCGCCCCACCCCCAAAGAGGCGTGGGAGGCCATGCGGGCCGGTCCGTTGACCACCGCCCTATGTCTCGGCCTGTCGCCCGAGATGGTGCGGCTCGATGCGCCACTCGGCGCCCGGCTGCCCGGCCGCGGCACGAAACCGCTTCTGGTTGTCGCCGCCTGCAGCATGGCGGCCCGCAAGCAGCAAGCCATCGTCAACGAACTGAATGCAGGCGGGCATGCGCTGATCCTACCGGTGCTGCCATGGCTGGACGACCATCTGAACCCCTGCACAATCCTGTCGGATTATCTGGGTGCGCCAACGTTTAATCCGCCGCCGAAAAGCCCCCTGCGTCCCAGGGTTGCCGGTGTTGCCAACGTGCTGGGCAATGTGGCTGCCCTGTGGGAGCGGCTTCCGCCGGGAGCCGAAATTTTAGGCATGGAGGAACGTTCCGGAAAGCCATTGGCCTGGAGCTGGACTACGCCTGGCGGCGGCACGGTCATCGTCCTGGGCCTATCCTGGCAGCACAGCATGCGCGAACAGGAACAGATGTTGAAGAACCTGCTTGTTCGGCTCGGTTGTGAGCCTGCCGTACACGGCTCCAACCCGAACGTCTGGGTGACGGTCTGGACGGCGGGCCACAAGGCCGTGATCTTCTTGCTCAACCTGTTGTCCGCGCCGATGGAAACTGCCGTAAGCGTGACCCTTCCAGATGGTCGCCTACTGGATTTGGGGCGGCATAGACTCGACCCCGTGAGCGTCACGTTGATAGACAGAGACGTCTAGCACCCAACCAAGAAGAAAGCGTATGAAACAACCCAACGTCGTGTTCATCATCTCGGACGACACCAAGCACAAGTGGCTCTCCTCGTATCAGGGTAAACCGGAATGTCAGCCCCTGCCTGAACTGCGTGTGCCGACACCCAATATTGACCGGATTGCGAGCAGGGGCACGCGGTTCGACAATGCATTCTGCGCCTCGGCCACGTGTCAGCCGTCGCGGTATTCCTATCTGACCGGACGGTACGCCGGATCCAATCCCCATCCCCGCTTTCTGTCAAGATACCCTCGGACCCGACCGGCGAGCGTGGAGTTCAACGTGTACCTGAACGAGGACATCCCTTCGCAGGGCTTCTTGTTCGGGCAAGCGGGATACCGAACCGGCTTTGCGGGCAAATGGCACGCCAGTACGCTGGGTCCGGAAGATCGTCTGCCGGAGATTGACCCGGACGAAAAGCCGGACGCCCCCGGCATGGACCAGAAACTCCGCGCGCATCAGCAGGTGCTCTCCGAAAACATCAAGCGCACCGCAGGCTACGATTATGCCGAGGGGATCGTGTGGTGCAACAATAGCCCGGAGCCGCTGAAGGCGCTGGACACCCACCACATCGAATGGTCGATTCAGAAGGCGCTCGATTTTCTGGATACGTGCTCCGGCGACCGGCCGTTTGTGCTTCACTATGCCTCCACGTGCGTGCACGGCCCCAGTGCGTTAGCGGCCTTCGAGAAGGATCCGCGCTTCACGCTCGGCGGGAAGGTTGACACCGTGTGTGATGCGCTTCCGCCACGCACCGGCATTGTGGAAAGGCTCCAGACGGCCGGATGCAAGGTGAACCATCAGACAGCCAGCGCGCTCTGGTTGGACGACCAGATCGGCGCCATTCTCAACAAGCTGGAGGCGATGGGCGTAATCGACAACACGATCCTGGTTTTCTGCACGGACCACGGCGTGGAACCCGGAAAGACGACCTGTTACGAGCGCGGAATCAACGTGCCGTGCTTCATCGCCGCGCCGGGGATGAAAAAGGGGCATATTTCACGAATGATGGTCCAGAATATTGACATGCTCCCCACCCTGCTTGACCTGTGCGGCATCACGCACAAACTGGCGTTGGACGGAACCTCGTTGGCGCCGATCCTCAGGGGCGAGGAGCGGGAACTGCACAACGACCTCTTCTTCGAGTACGGCTATTTCCGGGCCGTACGCACGCCGGAGTTCAAGTACATCACGCTAAGGTATCCGGAACATGTCGTCGACAAGATGAAGCGCAAAGACCCCGACGCGGCCCCGAACCAGACCGACAGGTTCCAAGGCAACGCACAAGTCGCACTCTCGTATTACAAAGACTTCTTTGCCCCGGAACAGCTTTTCGACCTGAGAAACGACCCGTACGAAGATCACAACCTGGCGGATGATCCCGCGTATGCCACGACCCTGCGCGACATGCAGACGCGACTTGACCGGTATCTCGACGCGCAACCGCATCCGTACCCGCGGCAGGTTCCGGCATTCATGCGCACGCAGGAGTATCTGGACTTCGTCAAAACACGCGTGGACGCAGGCACCGGAATGATCTCCTGGTGGCATTTGTCGGCGCTGAAGGAAGTGCTTTAGCATCGTGCCTATGCCGCACCCAATAAGGCTGCACCGGCAACCCGATCAACGAGGAGAGACAGGACCCAGTCTTGTTCGGCTAATTCTCGCTGCGCGACGGATTCACCGCCGACCAACGGCACAGCTTCCAGGCGTGGACGCGCCGACTGGCCGACGCTCGTCAACACGATTCCGAAGGAACCCCTTTTCTTGCTTGCATCCGCCTCAATATTCGCCTATGCTCTGAGTGCTCATGCCTGTGTAATCGGCTTTTTCTCTGTCAGGCTTGTCGCACATGCAGGAGGTGACCTTGGGCCATGACTTTTTTAAGGCACCCGATGGTGCACGTGCTGGTCGCGCGCCGGCAATAATAAGGGGAGACATGAACATGAACAGGATGATTAAGCATAGCCGGGCGGCGAAAGCCACACGCTCGGTCCTTTCAACGGTTGCCGTGCTTGTGCTCACCGGAATGGCACAGGCCGGGTGGCACGACACCACCGACACCGTTACGATCGCGAATGTCAAAGCCACGCCGCGCGATGACAAGACCGCGACCCTGAGCTTCGACCTTTCCTGGGGGCGATCCTTTCGGCACGAGCTCAATCACGACGCGGTCTGGGTTTTCTTCAAGGTAAAGCCTGAAGGCCCCTCGACGGGGCTCGGGACAGGCGCTGCGGACCCCTCGACTTCGCTCGGGGCAGGCTGGCGTCATGTTCGGCTGGTTGCGGATAAAGTCCTGAACCCGACCGGTTACACCCAGGGGAATGGCACACCTGTCGAATTCCTCGTTCCGGATGGCGAAGAGGGTTTTCTCGGCGTATTCATCCGTCGTGCCGAGTTCGGGCAGGGTACCGTGATCGCCACCAATCTCACCGTAGTGTGCGACCTCACCGCGAAAGAACTTCAACCCGCTCCCCCGCTGATCTGCGCCACGGGCATCGAAATGGTTTACATCCCGAAGGGCTCTTTCCTGCTGGGTTTGGATGCTGCGGATGCCGATGCGTTCTTTCAGTACGTGGACGCTTCCAGCGAGGGCGAACCGTATCGTGTGACCGGTCCCGGCGCGATTCCAACCGGAAAACAGAAAGGCAAACTCTGGTCCGCCGGCACGGCGGCTCCGCTGGAGGATGGCGGCGAAATACCGGCCGCCTATCCGAAAGGTTATGCCGCCTTCTACTGCATGAAGACCATGGTCAAACGCGGCCATTACGGTAATTTTCTGATCACGATTCCCGAAGCGGAGTCCCAAAAGTACACCCCACCAGACGCCAAGCATGAATACACAATGCCCGCAAACATGCCCGCCGGCAACCTCACCTTCCAAAAAGGGGGGCGTAAGGAAGGTTATGAGCACCTCAGGCATGAAGAGGACGATTCGCGCTGGCCATTAGTAGCGGCCTTCGCGGCTTGGGCCGGACTGCGGCCGATGACCGAAATGGAATACGAGAAGTTTTCCCGCGGGCCCATTGACGAGGGATGGGAGACGGGAAATCACGGAATCTCGCACAACTCCTACTGGGGCGCCTATGACGCCAACCGGTGGAAGTCCGCGTCCGAGCGCGTTGTCACGGCGGGTAATGACAAAGGCCGCAGCTTCAAGGGGACGCACGGCAACGGAACAACCGTCATCCCTGCTGACTGGCCGCAAGATGACGCCGTGGGTGTTGGAACGCGCGGCGGACACGAGTACAGAAACCCCTCGTGCCGCAGCGCGGCCGCAGAACTAGTCGTTAGAGGTCCGAAATGGCGCGGAGTGCGGAATGCGCCGAAAGAAGCGGGGCAGTAGGAGAAGGGGTCAGAAGTCAGAGATCAAATCGAATGCGGCCGACTGCTATCGGCAGCTATCGACAGGAATCGAAAAACATAAGGAAAGACCATGAAGAAGCTATTGCCACTTGCCGTTGTATTGCTGCTTGCCGTTTTGCCCGTCTTGGCGTCCGACGCCCGTTTCAAGGGGACCGGCAAGGCGGACCCGATCCGCGTCACTGACGCGCGACTGATCGCCAGTTCAGATGCGGGCCAGAGCGCCATCACTTTCGACATCGCCTGGGACTGGTCCTGGCGGGCGGCGTGGGAGGAACCGGCCGCGCGCACCGGCGACCAGGCACCGCTGAAATTGGAGAGCTGGGATGCGGCGTGGGTGTTCGCCAAGATCAAGATGCCCGGCAAGGATGTCTGGCAGCATGCGACGCTCAGCACGGACGCTTCACGCCATACCGTTCCGGCGGGCGTCTCATTGGAGTTGGGTCTGTCCGACGCCCCGGAGTCTGGCGTAACCGGCGTCACGCGCGGCATCGGCGCTTTCATATTCCGGAGCGCGCCGGGTCAGGGGCCGAACGTCTGGAAGGGGGTCACGCTGAGTTGCACCGATGTTCCCGCCGATGCCGAAGTCCGCGTATTCGCCCTGCCCATGGTCTATGTGCCCTCCGGCGCGTTCTGGGCCGGTGATGGGTCCACGACCACGAACCGCATCAAAGGCCAATTCTCCGCCGGCACAAGCACGAAGCCGTTCCGCATCACCGGCGAGCAAGCGCTCGCGCTGGGCGGAGAGGCCGAATCGAACCTGGGTAACCGTAATGCGGCAGGAATGAGCAACAGGAGAGCGGCAGAGGATTTCAACGTCCGCTTTACCGAACGACTTGGCTCACGCTTCCCCAAAGGTTATGCGGCGTTCTACTGCATGCGCACCGAACTGACCCAACAGCACTATGTGGATTTTCTCAACACCCTCACCTACAAGCAGCAGGCGGCGCGCATGGCCGACAAACCCTCCTCACCCGCCAAGAAGATCGGGCCCTCATCCGGAAAGCTCAGCGAGGCTGATCGCCGCGTCGTCATCGTCACCTCCGGAATCGCCGACTCGACCAGTAAGACGATCATCGATCGCGGAACGTTTACCGCATCAGGCGACGTTCCAATAGCGGGAAAGCCGGCCCTGTACGGGGCCCCTTCGCCGGATCTGCCCTGCAACAACATACTGATGACAGACGGCGCGGCGTACATGGCCTGGGCCGGGCTGCGCCCTATGACCGAGTTGGAATTCGAAAAGGCCTGCCGCGGGCCGCTCCTGCCGGTCCCGGATGAGTATGCCTGGGGAACGGCCGACATCGCCGGTATGGACGGCAAAGGCGCCTATACGATTAAGAACGCCGGCATGCCTGACGAGACCGTCGTTTGGGAAGGCGAAGGCGGCCCGGATGC
>VGWG01000125.1 GCA_016873675.1 Lentisphaerota bacterium
CAACCTCTTTTCCGCGCTTTTCGAGACACGGAACCGGATTCGCACGGCCCCGTGACGCCACCACTGGGCAACGGCCCCGCAGCCCCGCTACCATTAAAAAAGGGGTTGCCCCCCGCATCGTGCATTCCAACGATGCGTTCGGCTCTTTCATCTTCACGCTCCACGGATGTGGAGGCGGGGGCGGGGGCGGGGGCGGGGAGCGGACGCAGGGAGCGCCCGAGAAGTTGGCACTCTCAAGCTTCGTGGCGACCCGGTCGCAGGTCCTGTCCGCGTGATCAGCGCAGATCGATCCTGTGGCCGACGGCGCGGGTCTCGAAGCGCGTGGGCACCACAACGTACTGCGTGCGGGTACTGCCATCGGGGAGGCGCACGACGCAGGGCACGGCATCGTATGCGACCGGATAGCGGTATTCGGTGCCGTAAAAGAAGTGCGCGGGCTGCTGCTGCTGCGCGCGCACGGCCAGGCGCGCGTCGGCCACGCGCGCGGCCTCGTGTTCGGCGGCCACGCGCGCGGCTTCGCTGGCGCGGCGCGCCTCGGCCTCCTCTCGGATGCGGGCCTCGGCCTGCTCCTGGCGCGCGCGCCAGAGCTGCATCACGGCATCGCGCTCGGCGTCGCTGACCAGGGGAACATCGAACGCATCCTCCCCGGTCCGCACCCGCGCGGTCGTCTCGTCAATCGTCTCCACGGCCACGAGCCGGTCGTCGAGCGTGATGGCGTCTCCAGCGCGCGCGTAACCCCACGCTCCGGATGCCAGCGAGACCAGGCACGCCATGCGGCCGGGCTGCTCCAGAGGCGCACCGAGAACGAGGACCCGCTCCTGCCCGTTGGTGTGGCGCAGGGTGACGGTGCTGGTGTCGACGGTCAGGCTTGAGCCGACCGACGCCTTGAAGACCTGCTCGCTCTTGGCCTCGTAGGCCACGAGCGCCCACTCGCCGAGGCGGTCGCCGACGCGGACAAAACGGGTGGTTCCAGCAAAGTCTTTGAATGCGAGGACCGGGGCGAAGTCCGAGCCGGTGCTGACGGAGGCGAGCAGGTGCTCGAAGACATTCGAACGCACGACATAGAGCCGCAGGTCGTCGCCCCCGCCCGCAGCGGCGGTGCCAGCAGACGCCAGAATAAACGCGAGCGCCGCCACGGCCCGTCCGGCCCGTGTGCCGATCTTTCTCATCAGGTCTATGTCTGCGCCCATGCCGGATGCCCTCACGGGAAAAAGTGTATCACACGGCGAATGCGAAGACCGAACAAAAAAACGGGGCTTGGCGGAAACCGCCAAACCCCGTCTTTCGCGAACGATCAGACGCGCCGAGGCGCGTCTGTGTACCGCGTGCTTACATGTCCATGCCGCCCATGCCACCCATCCCGCCCATGCCGCCGCCGTGGCCGCCAGCCGGGGCTTCCTTCTTCTCGGGGATGTCGGTGATCATGCACTCGGTCGTGAGCAGGAGCCCGGAGATCGACGCCGCATTCTGCAGCGCCGAGCGGGTGACCTTGGCCGGATCGAGCACGCCCGCCTTGATCAGGTCCACGAACTCGCCGGTCGCCACGTTGTAGCCGTTGGCGCCCCGGTCGTTCTTGACCTTCTCGACAATCAACGCGGCTTCCAGACCGGCGTTGGCGACCAACTGACGCAGGGGCGCTTCGAGCGCGCTGCGGATGATGGCCACGCCGATCTTCTCGTCACCGCAGACTTCGATATCATCCAACGCCTTCTGGCAACGGAGCAGCGCCACGCCGCCACCGGCCACGACACCCTCTTCGACCGCCGCGCGGGTGGCGTGCAGCGCGTCCTCGACGCGGGCCTTCTTCTCCTTCATCTCCGCCTCGGTCGCGGCGCCGACCTTGATCACCGCCACGCCGCCGGCCAGCTTCGCCAGGCGCTCCTGGAGCTTTTCGCGGTCATAGTCGCTGGTGGTGTCTTCGATCTGGCGCTTGATCTGGGCGACGCGGCCCTGGATGTCGCTGGTCTTGCCTGCGCCCTCGACGATCGTGGTGTTCTCCTTCTCGATCGTCACGCGCTTGGCCTGGCCCAGATCCTCGATCTTCACGTTCTCGAGCTTGATGCCGAGATCATCGCTCAGCATCTTGCCGCCAGTGAGTACCGCGATGTCTTCGAGCATCGCCTTGCGGCGGTCGCCGAAGCCCGGGGCCTTCACGGCGCAGACCTGCAGCGTACCGCGCAGCTTGTTGACGACGAGGGTCGCCAGCGCTTCGCCTTCGACATCCTCGGCAATGATCAGCAGGGGCCTGCCGGCCTTGGCGACGTTCTGCAGCACGGGCAGCAGGTCGTTCAGGCTGGAGACCTTCTTCTCGTAGATCAGGATGTAGGGGTTCTCGAGCACGCACTCCATCGCCTCGGCGTTGGTGGCGAAATAGGGCGAGAGATAACCCTTGTCAAACTGCATCCCTTCGACGACGTCGAGGGTGGTATCGATGGTCTTGGCCTCTTCGACGGTGATGGTGCCGTCTTTGCCGACCTTGTCCATCGCCTCGGCGATGATGCGGCCGATTTCGACCTCGCCATTCGCCGAAATGGTGGCGACCTTGGCGATCTCCTCGGCGTCCTTCACCTTCTTCGCCTGCTTCTGGATGGCGGCGACGACGGCGATGGTGGCCTTGTCAATACCGCGCTTGAGCGACATCGGGTTGGCGCCCGCGGTGACATTCTTCAGGCCTTCGCGGTAGATAGCCTCGGCCAGCAGGGTCGCGGTCGTGGTGCCGTCGCCGGCGACGTCGCTCGTCTTGCTCGCGACTTCGCGCACCATCTGCGCGCCCATGTTTTCAAAGGGGTCGGACAGTTCGATCTCCTTGGCGACGCTGACGCCGTCCTTGGTGATCGTCGGCGATCCGAACTTCTTGTCCAGAATCACATTGCGTCCGCAGGGTCCCAGCGTAGTGACCACGGCGCGGCTCAGCTTCTGGATGCCGGCCAGAACCGACTGGCGGGCTTCGCTATCATACCTCAGTTGTTTTGCAGCCATTGTGAGATGCTCCTTTCAAAATCAGTGTTCGGAATTACGTTACGAGATCACGCCCAGCAGGTCGTCTTCACGCACGAGCTGGTATTCTTTGTTGTCGATCTTGACTTCGGTGCCGCCGTATTTCGGCATCAACACGCGGTCGCCGACCTTGACGTCGAACGCAACCGGCTTTCCATCGTCGTCAACCTTCTTGCCGATGGCGATGACCACGCCCTCCTGGGGCTTTTCTTTGGCGTTGTCGGGGATGATGATCCCGCCTTTGTTCTGCTCTTTCGGGTCAACGGGTTCAACCAGAACACGCGCGCCGAGTGGACGGATTTTAGCCATGGTAACTCTGCCTCCTGTTTGTTTGTGTGATTTAAGGTCTGTTTTCCCCGGGGATCCGAATCCCGGAAAAGTGTTTATTTCTTCTTGTCGTCGTCGACCATGGTGAAGTCGGCGTCGATCACCCCGTCTGAGTCGGGTTTTTTGCCGGTGTCGCCGGCGTCCTGTGCGCTGCTCGTGCTTCCGTCTGCTGCAGGGCCGCCAGCGTGCGGCCCCGTTTTCGCGTAAAGCTCCTGGGCAACGGCCTGCATGGCGGTGTTGAGCGCTTCCTGCTTGGCCTTGATCGTCCCGATCGCTCCGGACTTCAGCGCCTCCTTCAGCTCGTTAACGGCATGCTCGACCGGCGCCTTCTTCTCTGCGGCGAGCTTGTCGCCGTTTTCCTTCAGCACTTTCTCGGTCTGGTAGACGAGGTTCTCGGCGAGGTTGCGAGCCTCCACCTCCTCGCGTTTCTGGTTGTCTTCGCTGGCATGCGCCTCGGCGTCGCGCCGCATCCGCTCGATCTCCTCCTTGGAGAGGCCGCTGGAGGCGGTGATGGTGATCTTCTGCTCCTTGCCGGTGCCCAGATCCTTGGCGCTGACGTGGAGAATGCCGTTGGCGTCGATGTCGAAGGTTACCTCGATCTGCGGCACGCCGCGGGCTGCGGGCGGGATGCCGTCGAGGCCGAAGCGGCCGATCGTCTTGTTGTCGGCCGACATCTTGCGCTCGCCCTGCAGGACGTGGATGTCCACCTGCGGCTGGTTGTCGGCCGCCGTGCTGAAGATCTCGCTCTTCTTGGTCGGGATGGTCGTGTTGCGTTCGATGAGCGGCGTCATGATGCCGCCCAGCGTCTCGATGCCGAGCGTCAGCGGGGTGACGTCGAGCAGGAGCACGTCCTTGACCTCGCCCTTGAGGATGCCGCCCTGAATGGCCGCGCCGACGGCGACCACCTCGTCGGGGTTGACCCCCTTGTGAGGCTCCTTGCCGAAAAGCTCCCTGGCCTTGTCCTGCAGCTTGGGCATGCGGGTCTGGCCGCCGACCAGCACCACCTCGTCAACGGTCGTCAGGCCGGAATCACGCATGCAGTTGCGGCAGGGGCTGGTCGTCCGCTCGATCAGGCCGTCGGTGAGTTGCTCAAGCTTGGGACGGGTGAGCGAGACGGTGAGGTGCTTCGGCCCGCTGGCGTCGGCTGTAATGAACGGAAGGTTGATCTCCGATGTCTGCGCGCTCGACAGCTCGCACTTGGCCTTCTCCGCCGCCTCTTTCAGGCGCTGCAGGGCCATGGTGTCTTTGGACAGGTCAATGCCGTTTTCCTTCTTGAACGTGTCGATCAGCCACTGCATGACGGTCATGTCCATGTCGTCGCCACCCAAATGGGTGTCGCCGTTAGTCGCCTTGACCTCAAAGACGCCGTCGCCAATGTCGAGCACGGAGATGTCGAAGGTGCCGCCGCCAAAATCGTATACGGCGATCTTTTCGTCCTTCTTCTTGTCCAGCCCGTAGGCGAGCGACGCAGCGGTAGGCTCGTTGATGATGCGCAGGACCTCCAGTCCGGCGATCCGGCCGGCGTCTTTCGTCGCCTGCCGCTGGCTGTCGTTGAAATAGGCGGGAACCGTGATCACCGCCTGCGTGATCTTCTCGCCCAGATACGCCTCGGCGTCGGTCTTCAGCTTCTGCAGCACCATGGCCGAGATTTCAGGCGGGGAATACACCTTGTCGCCGACCTTGACACTGGCGTCGCCGTTGGCCGCACGAACGAGCTCGTAGGGCATCATCGCAGCCTCGTGGGTCACCTCGTCGTACTTGCGACCCATGAACCGCTTGATGGAGTAGACTGTGTTTTTTGGATTGGTGACGGATTGGCGCTTGGCGGCCTGCCCCACGAGGCGCTCGCCGCTCTTGGTGAACGCCACGATGGACGGCGTCGTGCGCGCCCCCTCAGCATTCGGCAACACGACGGGCTCGCCACCCTCCATGACCGCCATGCACGAGTTTGTCGTCCCCAAATCAATTCCTAAGACTTTTGCCATAACCACACTCTCCGCCGCTCTGTCTCATCGGCTGTTGTTGTGACACTACACGGATGCCGTTACATAAGCAGCGAGCGTGCCAGCCGCCTTGTTAACAGATACATATGTATTTGTAAAATGTTTATAATAAGGTTATTAACTAAATATTTATAATCGTTCTTTGGCTTCGGATGAAGGGCCGTATCTGGGCATTGTGTCACAGTGCGCCAGAGATCGGACTGGGACAAAACGGTCAGGGGAAGGGTTTAAGGGGCCGCCAGCCTGCGGCCGGATGGAACGATGCCATGAGACAGTGTGATCGTCCTCATCCAGCTTTTCTCTTCATTCCCATTCTGAATACTGGCTTCTGAATCCTGCGCTTACAGAACCGACGTAGGAGGTTTTGCAAGCGCCTCCGTTTTTTCTGTTCTTCCCGTCCGGGCCATTTCTCTGTATAGTAATTCCCACTTTTTTGACAACCGGGCGGCAGCGCCGCCGTCAATCTGGAGCGAAGCTATGGCACAGGCCTTGATTTTTCCGAAGCTCGGGCAGACGATGGAAGAGGGTTTGATCGTCAAGTGGCTGAAACAGGAGGGCGATGCCGTCGCCAAGGGCGACATCCTGTTTGAAATCGAGACGGACAAGGCGAACCTCGAGGTGGAGTCGTTTTTCGAGGGCACTCTGCTGAAAATCTACGTGGGCGTGGGAATCACCGTGCCCGTGAACACGGTCGTGGGATACGTCGGATCGGCTGGAGAGCCGGTGCCTGCCCAGCCTCCCGCGCCAGCCTCCGCGCCCGCGGTGCCAAAAGCCGCCGCACAGGCGCCCGTTCGGGCCGCCGCGCCGCGCGCCGAAGCGCCCCGTGCTGCCGCGCCCGCCGGGGTGCCCACCCCGGCTCCCGCCCCGGCTCCGGCATGGACGCCCGCCCCGGCTCCCGCAGGTGCGGCCAAACGGGCCATCTCGCCGCGCGCCAAGGCGCTCGCGCGCGACAAGGCGGTGGATCCGGCCCCGGTGACCGGCAGCGGCCCCAACGGCCGGATCACCGAGAAGGACCTCCTGGCCTATCTGGCGGCGCGGAACTACGAGGCCCTCCGCATCGCACCCGCCGCGAAACGGCTCGCGCAGGAGAAAGGCGTGGACATCCTGACCGTTCGCGGCTCGGGCGAAGGCGGCCGGATCCGGGTCGAAGATGTCGAACGGGCGATTCGCGCGCAGCCGGTTGCGCTGTCGCGCATGCGGCAGGTGATCGCCCGCCGCCTGGTCGAATCCAAGCAGACGATCCCCCATTTCTACGTCACGGTGACGGCGGACATCACCGAGCTGATGCGCTATCGCGCCGCGCTCAAGGCGGCTGGAACCGTGTACAGCGTCAACGATTTCATCCTTGAAGCGGTCGTGCTGGCGCTGGATGAGTTCCCGGCGGTCAATTCCACGACCGACGGCCGCACGGTGACCTGGCGGGGCGACGTCGATCTCGGCGTGGCGGTGAGCGTGGAAAACGGACTCGTGGTGCCGGTGATCCGCGCCGCCCAGACGCTGAGTCTGGCGGAACTGCGCGACCGCGCCAAGGCGCTCGCCGACAAGGCGCGGGCCGGCAAGCTGACCCCCGACGAGATGACAGGCAGCAGCTTTACCGTCTCCAACATGGGGATGCTCGACGTCGATGCCTTCGCCGCGATCATCAACCCCGGCGAGGCTGGCATTCTCGCAGTGGCGAGCGGCCGCGAGGCACCCGCCGTGGTCAACGGCGAAGTCCGCATCCGCACGCAGCTGGCGATGACGCTCTCCGCCGACCACCGCATCGTGGACGGCGCGACCGGCGCCCGCTTCGCCAACGCCATCCGCCGGAAGCTCGAAACCGTCGAGCTGTGGAAGAGCCTGGTGTGAGACCTTACTTCACGCGGACGCGGAAGAAGCCGGAGGGTGCCTTCGAATCGGGATAGGTGACGAACGCGCTGGTGCGGTCGCTGTCGGCCTCCACCGTGGCGACCGT
>VGWG01000126.1 GCA_016873675.1 Lentisphaerota bacterium
CCTATCCCAATCGCCGTCGGTTGTCTTCTGGACCATCTTCACAAGAAGGGTTGTCGCGGCATCGATGAGCGGCGCCGCCATCCTCTCCTTCTGCATCGCATCCATCGGCCCTTGCCCGAAGTAGAGACCGTCCGACACAAGGAATGTCATGCGAATTGTGCCGTTCTGTGGCGGCGGGAGACGTTCTTTGTCCCAGGGACCAATCGCAGCGACGATCGGTTGTGATGACGCGATGACCTGTTTGATCTCCGAGTCAAAAGTGTTTGGCGTTCCCTCCACGATGACCATCTTGCCCGAGTGGTTGATGTATCGTGTGCTACCGTCGGTAAAGACGGCGAGCGTATCGATCCCTTCCGGGAGTCCAACCTCAACGATTGTTCCGAGTAGTTCCTTCTCCTTCACATCGCGCTGTGCTTTGCGGAGCAGATTGAAGGCGAGCATTCGAACTCGGGATTCTTGAGACCCATCCGCCGCGATGCCGGCAACTACGTCGAGATCCGGCTTCTCGGCAAATAGGATGGACCATGGCGGCACCAGTGCGCCCTTGTGGTTCTGCTGGAAAAGATCCAGTCGGTCACAGAAGAGGAGATTGTAGATCAGGGACGTTGTTTCATCTTTGTATGGCGGTTGTGGCGAGTGAGAGCACGAGGATGCCATGGCTACACTGCCAATGCCAATGGCCTTCAGTATTCGCTTGATCATCATCTCTCTCCGGCGAACCTGTTATTATACGTCACGTATATTGTGGGAGCGGCACCCGCAAACCCATCATATACGTCAATGAAATTGTCGTAAGTGACTTGACAGCAACACGGGCAATGTCTATCTTTGACGCATATGAAGGGACTGTAATGGAGACATGATATGCGTCAACCGGAACTGCAGACGACCGCGCCGCTCGATCCGGACCCCAAATGGCCTCAGGGGTACATAGATGCATTGAGGCTGGCGGGGGCACAGGAGAAGAACATTCCGTATTGTGTGTCTTGGGTACGCAGGTTCTTCGCACGCTATCCGAACCGACCGCGCAGGGAACTGGGGCGGGGCGAAATCGAAGGGTTTCTGTGCGAAACCGCCCGGAGTCCTGGGGTGTCGAACTGGATGGTACAGCAGGCCCGAAACGCGATCGAAACGTACTACGAGCGGTTCCGGGGGATACCTTTGACGCCGAGAACGGACCGGGAGGGCTTGCCATCCTCCGCCCCGTCAACGTCGTCTGAATGTGGAATCGATCCCGTACCACGATCTTCCTCCCCTACGATGAAGACGGCAGGTTACTTGAAACTGCATCCGAATGTCAAGCCTGCTCAAACGGTAAAGTACCCGAACGCGCCGTTCGCGTGGGGCTGGCAGTATGTATTTCCAGCCGACGACTACTCGACCGACCCGCGTAGCGGCCACGTGCGACGGCACCATCTCGACGATCAGATCCTGCAACGGGCGGTTCGCGACGCCGTAAAGGCCGCAGAACTGACCATCCGCTTTACGCCGCATTGCTTCCGGCACAGTTTTGCCACGCATCTGTTGGAAGCGGGACAGGACATCCGCACCGTGCAGGCGCTGCTGGGGCACGCCAACGTGGAGACGACGATGATCTACACGCATGTGCTGAACAAGGGGCCGATGGGGGTGGTGAGCCCGGTGGACACACTGTGAGTGTACCCTGTAAGACGGTCTGGACGGCGGTTGTCGAGGGGCGGCTGTCGTGTGTGGCGCGGCCGGAGGCGGTGGCGGCAGGCGGCGCGGCCGGACCCGGTTTCGTGGTGACGAATGACACGGAGGCGCTGCGCGGCCTCGTCCGAGACGGTCTGGCGGTTCCGGTCGAGGAGGTGTATCGGCTGGCGTTTCCCGCCTCCGGGGCCGAGACGCTGAAGCAGATGGCCGCCGAACAGGGCGCGGGGGATGACGAGCCGCCGCCCGACGCCTTGTGGCGCGTCTGGGAGGCGTGCGCGGCGCGGCTGGCGGCGATGCCCCTCTGGGCGCTCGAACAGATGGCGCTCCTGCTGCGCGAAGCGGATGACGAGCCGCTCTCCAAACTGGCCGGCGCCTTCGCCGATCAGGTCCGGCTCGCAGGCAAAAACTGCGGCGGCTGGAGCGACAGCTTTGTCGCCGAACCGGTCCGGCACGACGCGCGCGCGCTGCCGGCGCTCGCCGACTGCACGCCGCTCACCCCCGACCGGCTGGCCGCCTTCGCCGCGCCCGGCGGCGCCCTGGCGCGGGTGATCCCCGGCTACGAATCCCGGCCGGGGCAGATCGCCATGATCCGCGCCGTGGCGGGGGCGATCAATGGCGGCAAGCACGTGCTGGTCGAGGCCGGCACGGGGGTCGGCAAGAGCGTCGGCTACCTGCTCCCCGCCATCGCCTGGTCGATGCTCAACGACACACCGGTGGTGGTGAGCACCAACACGCGCAACCTGCAGACCCAGCTCATCGAGAAGGACATCCCGCTGATCCGGGCCGCGCTGGGGGCGGAACGCGGTGGGGCGCTCCGGGCGGTGCTGCTCAAGGGGCGGGCCAACTACCTCTGCCTCCGTCACTTCGGGCTGATGCTCGACCAGGGGATGCTCGATCTGGACCGTCCGGGGCTGCGTCAATTCGCTCGCGTGATCGCGTGGGCAGCGCAGACGGCCGATGGCGATCTGGATTCCCTCTTGGGCGGGTGCGGCGTGGACGGCGCCTTCGTGGCGACGCTGGGGAGTCTGGGCGAGGAGTGCGCGGGGCGCGCCTGCCGCCACTTCCGCCGGTGCTTCGTCCGCCGCGTCCGAGACCGCGCCCAGCGGGCCCACATCGTGGTGGCGAACCATGCGCTGGTCTTCATCGACGCGGGCGAAACGGGCGGGGCCCTGCCGCCGCACGCGCAGGTGATTTTTGACGAGGCGCACAATCTGGAGGACGCCGCGACGCGCCATTTCTCGATCGAGGTGACGGCCAACCGGATGCGGGTGCTGCTGCGGCGGATTTTCAGTGAGCACAAGGGACGCGCCTCGGGGATCTTGGAGAGCCTGCGCAAGCAGCTCGAACAGGGCGGAGTGGGCGGCAAAGACAAGGGCGGGGCGATGCAGGAGCTGCGGCGGCTGGCGCGCGAAGCCAAAACTTCGCTGATCGCGGTGCGGCAAGCGGGGGGCGATTTCTTCGAGGCGCTGCCTCAGGCGGTGCCGCAGGGGCGGGAGACGTGTCGCATTCGGGGGGTGGCGGGGGCCGACGAAGAGGCGGGTCCGCACGGGCACGAGATCCAGCGTGACGGGGGGTTTCGGGCGTGGACGGCGGCGGACGGGCGTGACGCGATCCTGGAGGCGGCCGCCAGCTTCACCGGCGCGCTGCGGCGCACGGCGGCGATCCTGGATCGGCTGGCGACGGCCCTAGGGGTGCAGATCGAGGGGGAGCTGGGGCTTTACGCCGATCAGGTCTCCGACGTCGGCGGCGCGGCGCTGACGCTCAAGCAGATGGCCTGCGACATCGAGCTTGCGCTTCACGCGGCCGATCCGGAGTATGTGTTCTGGATCGGCCGGGCGCGCCCGCCGCGCCCGCCGCGCGGACGCGCTGGCGCTGTGCTGGGGGAGGTCTGGGCCGCGCCGCTGAGCGTGGGACGGGCGCTGGAAGAGCAGATCTACCGGAAGAAAAGCACGGTGGTCTTCTGCTCGGCCACGCTGCGCGTGGGGAGCAGCTTCGACTTCGTGGCGCGCCGCCTCGGGGTGGACCGGATCGAACCGGAGCGGCTGACGACCTGCCTCGCTGCGAGCCCGTTTGACTTTGTCAGGCAGTGCGAGGTGCTGGCCGCGCCGTTCCTGCCCGAACCGCGCAGCGGGCAGGAGTCGTCGGTCTACGTGGAACAGCTCGCGGGGCTGATGCTCGACGTCTTCACGGTGACGCGTGGACGCTCCCTGGCGCTGTTCACGAGCTACCAGATGATGCAGCAATGCGCCGACCTGCTGCGGCAGCCGCTGGCCGAGGCGGGGATCCGGCTGCTGATGCAGGCCAAGGGGATTTCGCGCGACCAGATCACCCGTTCCTTCCGGAGCGGCGGGGCCTCGGTGCTGTTCGGCGCGCAGTCGTTCTGGGAGGGGGTGGACGTGGTGGGCGAGGCGCTGAGCTGCGTGGTCATTGCGCGCCTGCCGTTTTTGGCGGTGGGCGACCCCGTGGTCGAGGCGCGGTGCGAGCGGATTGACGCCGGGGGCGGCAGCTCCTTCCGCGAGTTTTCGGTACCGACGGCGGTGATTCGCTTTCGTCAGGGGTTTGGCCGCCTGATCCGTTCGACGCAAGACCGCGGGCTGGTGGTGATCGCCGACCCGCGGATCGTCACCAAGAACTACGGCAAGCGCTTTCGGGACGGGTTGCCGTGTCCGCTGCAGGCGGCGGCCAGCCGGGACGCACTGCTGCAGCGGGTGGGGGCGTTTTTGAACGGATGCGATTTGACTTCGTTGTCTCGCATCTAGCCCGCGTTCGCCAGTTGCGTTTTTTACTGCTCCTACTCGGGTTAGGATTCTGCTTGTATTCGCGCAATCGAGATTCTACCATGTCGGCATCTTTGCGGAAGCCATGGCGATGCCTGCGGCGATACGCCGCGCGAGTAAGATTGGGTGTGAGATGCGACACATTTTTAATGCGTTTGCGATGCTGACCCGTCTGCCGGTGCGGCAGACCGACAACTCTGACGCCCCCTGGGAGCGAATCACGGGCTGGTTTCCGCTGGTGGGCGCGGTCATCGGCATACCTGCCGTCCTGCTGGCGACCGTGGCTGTGGCCGCAGGGTCCAGTGCTCACGCGCCGATGCCTGTCGCGGTATTCGTGGTCGCCATCGGCGCGGCGATGACCGGCGGCCTGCACCTCGATGGATGGGCCCGCTGCTGGAACGCCTTTTGGGTCTCCGGCACCCGCGAGCGGCGGCGGCAGATCATGGCCGACCCGCATGCGGGCAGCTTCGGCATCATCGGCCTGGTCCTCATCCTCCTGTTGAAGGTCACAGCGGTCGCGCATCTCGTGCAATTCACCGCGACCACCGACGGCCTGCTGACGATTTTGTACCACTTGTGGCCGATCGTCGCCGCGCCCGTGATTGGCCGCTGGGCGCTGACCCTGCTCATCCACGCAACCAAGATCCCCCTGGCGCACGAAGACGGGATGGCGGCCGCAGCCCGCCAGGGACTGACGCAGACGCAACTGTTGCTGGCGACCGCCACTGCGGCGATCTTCCTGGTGCCCCTGGACCCGCCCGTCGCGGTGGGCGCGCTGCTCGCCGCCGCGTTCTCCCTGCCGATGGTCGCCTGGCTTGCCGTCCGCCGGATCGACGGCCTCACGGGCGACGTCCTCGGCGCAGCCACCGAGCTCACCGAAACGCTCGCGCTCGTCACCGCCTGCCTGATCTAACGGCGCGTGCCATCGCCGCCCCGATTCAAAACGGAGTGCCTATGTTCAAAAGCATTCAGAAAGAGGTTTGGGCCTTTGATTGCGAATGGGTTCCCGACCCGCACGCCGGGATCGTCCTCCACGACCTGCCGCCTGCGACCCCGCCGCAACGGGTGCTGGAGGCGATGTGGGCGCACGGAGGCGCGACGGCCGAGGACCCGACCCCGTTCTTGAAGACCGTCCTCTGCCGCGTCGTCTCGATTGCCGCCGTGCGCCGCCGCTTCGTCAACAACGTGCGCAAACTCGACCTGCTCTGGCTGCCGCGCAGACCTGACGACCCCGGGGAGCAGGCGGAGGCCGCCATCCTCTCCAAGTTTCTCGGCGCCATCGGCAAGGGAAAACCCCAGCTTGTGGGTTTCAACTCCCGCTCCTCCGATCTCAAGATCCTCGTCCAGCGGGCGGTGGTCAACGGCCTCTCCGTCCCGGACTTCTGCCGCCGCCCCGACAAGCCGTGGGAAGGGTGCGATTACTTCGCGCGTGACAACGAGTGGCACATCGACATGATGGAGATCCTCGGGAGTTGGGGCGGCAAGAGCACCGTCTCGCTCAACGAAATCGCCCGGCTCTCAGGAATTCCGGGCAAGTTCGGCACCTGCGGCGACGATGTCGCCGGGCTCTGGCTGGCGGGCCGGTGGCGCGAGATCGTCGAATACAACTGTTTCGACGCGCTCACGACCTACCTCGTCTGGCTGCGCCTCGCCCATTTCGGCGGACTCTTCACCCCGGATCAGTACGCGGAAGAGGAGCAGGAGGTGCGCGACCTGATCTTCGAACTGGCGGCCCAACCGGAAACCGCATTTCTTGAACGCTATTTGGAGGAATGGGACCGGCTGCAGGATCTGTTGCCGGTGAAGTAAGGAGCGCGCATGGAAAATCCCGCCGCGATCGCCCGCCTGATCGACCACGCCCTGCTGCAACCCGACCTGACGGACACCGAGTTGGAGGCCGGCTGCCGCGATGCGGCCGCGTGGCGCGTGGCCAGCGTCTGCATTCTCCCGTATGCCGTTGCCCGCTGCGCCGAAATCCTCCGCGGCAGCGGCGTCGCCACGAGCACGGTCATCGGATTCCCGCACGGGGCCCACATGTCTGTGATCAAGGCCGCTGAAGCCCGCCGAGCCTTGGACGACGGCGCGCAGGAGCTCGATCTGGTGGTGAACATCTCACGGGTTGTCTCCGGTGCCTGGCGCGAGGTCCACGAAGACATTCACGCCGTGCTCGCCGAGGTCCGCGAGCAAGGGGGCCGCCTGAAGGTGATCTTCGAGACCTGCTACCTGAACGAAACGCAGAAGATCCGCCTCTGCGACATCTGCTCGGAACTCGACGTCGACTGGGTCAAGACATCCACCGGCTTCGGCCCGGCCGGCGCGACCGAGGCCGACGTCCGACTCATGCGCCGGCACAGCGCACCGCAGGTGCAGATCAAGGCCTCGGGCGGGATCCGCGACCTCGCCGCCGTCATCCGTTTCCGCGACCTCGGCTGCTCCCGCATCGGCTGCTCCCGCACCGGCGCGATCTTGCAGGCCTGCCGGACAGGGGTTGATTGAGCGTGCCGCACGCCGTCATCGGCGCTCTGTCTATGGACACCTCCACCCTCACATCCGGAACCTGGGCGCTTCTGTTTGCGGCGGCCTTCTTTCAGGGCCTCTCCAAGGGCGGGATGCCGGGGGTCTCGATCCTCGCCATCCCTCTGGTCGCCAGTGTCATCCCGGGCAAGGCCGCGAGCGGGCTGATCCTGCCCATGCTGATCCTGGGCGACCTGTTTGCGCTGGCGCACTGGCATCGCTCGGCGAGTTGGCGCGACCTGCGGCGCGCCCTGCCGTGGGCGGTGGCTGGCATTGTCGCGGGAACCGCGCTCATCGGACGGAT
>VGWG01000127.1 GCA_016873675.1 Lentisphaerota bacterium
GGGGGGTGTTATTTGTCAACACTTTTCAACAATTATTTTTTGGGGAACTTTTCACGGCGACTTTTCACCGCCGCAACTGCCAGGCTTCTCTTCATCATCCTGCGGCGCGACGGCCTGCCTGTATGTGTACTTGTGGCTGCAGCCACCGCTGATAAGGCCGGTCTCGGGCCGTCGCTGCTCATTCCCCGTAGTCTCCTGTGGAGCTCTCGGCCGCCTGGGCGCTTTCCCAGAGATCGGTCGCCGTTGATCCGTTCTCCGTGGGTCTCAGCGCCTCGGATGCGTCGGCGGCCTGAACGGCCCGATCCCATTCGTCCCAGAGCGCCCGTTCTTCGTCGAGGTAGGTGTGGCGCGGATCCAGCGGGTGGACCAGCCGTGGACCGCGTCGCCCGTCACCTGCTGCAGCGATTCTGGCAAGCGCCGCCAGCGCGATCCGTCCCACCCGCCACGCCCAGGCGGTCAACCGCCGCGTCGGCACGGCATGCCCGTTCCACAGGCAGAGCACGCGAAGCGGATGGGCTTTGAGGCCAGTCTCCACCTCGTCAGGCGTGGCGGGGGTTGACCAGCGACTGAATGGCGCGACGCGCCACCACCCGGCCTTGCCCTCGGGCGCCACGACCACCCCATAGGTCGGCCGGCTCGCCGTCCGAGGCGTGACCGGCTTGAGCAGCAGGATGTCGCCCACGCGAAGTCCGTCCGCAAATGGGTGTGGACAGCCGGTCGCGCGTTGCTGCGGCAGCCCAGCAGCACAGTCCTCCGCACAGTCCTCCCCATCCGTCCCATCCGCCGCAGCCAACGCGCGGTCCAATCGCCACTCGTCGATCCAACGCGCGAGTTTCTCCCGTTCCGTGTGATTATTCATAGAGGTCCTCCACCCCCATAAAGCATCGGCGCCACCGCTTTTCCACACGTTCCTGTAAAAAAATAAAATTTTCCATCCATTCCGAGGCCTGAAGCGCGATTTGCAGCCACAGCTTACGGTCGCCATCGGGCTCCTGCAGTCGCGTTTCCGCAGCCAGGCGTTCAAAGACTTCGACCCGGAACTGAGCGGTTCTGCTTTTGGCGACCCCGGTCAGCGCGAGGACGGAGGGATGGCTGAGGGGCATGCCCACCCGGCGGGCAAGCACCACGATGCGGTGATTTTCGGAAAGACGAGCCAGACAGGCTCGCGCAACGGCCTCGGCCGTATCGGGGTCGATGGATGCGGTCTCGCGGGTATCGGGAAGCAGATCGGCAAGCGTCAGGCCGTCGGTTCCCTCGATCACGGCATCGGCGGAGACCTGCCACGGAACCGGTCCTTCGCGCCGCAGATACGCCCGAACGGTGTTACGCAAGAGCAGCGAGGCGCCGCTCTCGAATAACGCGGCGTCGGGCGCGCCCCGGCCGCGGCCGGCGATCCACGCCTTGTAGCGTTTGCCCGTGCGGGCCGTGCCGATGCGGCAATGGGTCTCCAGGAGATGGAAACAGTCGCGGCCGTCGGGAACCGCGCCTTCCGTGAAGCGGTTGCCGAGGCCGGCCACAAGGTACTGGCGGAAGCGATGCGCCCCAAACCGCCGCAGCGCCGCAGCGGTTGTGGCACCACAGCGGCCGATGGCGCACCGCGCCATCCATTCCTCCCACTGCTCCAGACCCGTCAGCATGCCCCGGTCACCTCGCCCGGTGAACGACCCGCGCGCCCGCTCACACCAGAATGGCGCTTGCTTAAGCGATGCTTCCGATCATAATCCTAATCTTAATCTTAATCTTCATCGTGATCCGTTTTCCACCAGGAGATTCAGATCAAGATTAGGATTACGATTACGATTACGATGGCAAAAGCCCCTTAAGCAAGTGTCATTCCGCCCGCTCACACCATTCCGGCAACCAGATCGCCGACTTCCGTCGTGCCGAATCCCATCTTTCCGGCCGCCTGGCTCTTCATCTTCGGCGTGGTGGCCATGATGGCCTTTTCCACGGCGGCGGCGGCGGCGCGTTCGCCCAGGGTGTCCAGCATCATGCCGGCCGCGCCGATCGCGGCGATCGGGTTGATGACGTTCTTGCCCGTGTACTTGGGCGCGGAGCCGCCCATCGGCTCAAACATCGAAATGCCGACCGGGTTGATGTTGCCGCCAGCGGCGATGCCCAGCCCCCCCTGGATCATGGCGCCCAGGTCGGTGATGATGTCGCCGAACAGATTCTCGGTCACGACCACATCGAACCACTCGGGATTCTTGACAAACCACATGTTGGCCGCGTCAATGTGGTTGTAATCGCGCGTCAGCTCCGGGAAGTCGCGGGCGCCCATCTCCTCGAAGGCGCGGAACCAGAGGTCGCCGCAGTGGGTCAGCACGTTGCGCTTGTGGACCAGCGTGATCGGCTTGGCGGCATATTTCGGGTTGGCAGCGTTGCGCCGGCGCTTGAGCTCGAAGGCATAGCGCAGGCAGCGGTCCACCGTGCGGCGGTCGTAGACCATAAGCTGGGAGGCGATTTCCTCAGAGGTGCCCACGCGCGTGGCGCCGCCCATGCCGGTGTAGATGCCGCCGGAATTCTCGCGGATGACCACGAAATCGATGTCCTCGGGCCCCTTGCCCTTGAGCGGCGTTTCCACGCCGGGGAAGAGGCGCACGGGGCGGAGGTTGATGTACTGGTCAAGCGCAAAGCGCATCTTGAGCAGAATGCCGAGTTCGAGAATGCCCGGCTTCACATCCGGATGGCCGATCGCGCCGAGGAAGATGGAGTGATACTTCTTCATCTCCTCGATGGCCGAGTCGGGCAGCGTCTCGCCCGTGCGCAAGTAGCGCTCGGCGCCAAAATCATAGGGCGTGACGTTGATCTTGAATCCAAACTTGGCGGCCGCAACCTGAAGCACCTTGACGCCCTCGCGCGCCACTTCGGGTCCGGTGCCGTCGCCGCCGATCAATGCAATGTTGTACGTCTTGCTCATGCTGGATGCTCTCCTGTGGGCTGTTACGCAGCTGCGCCGACCACCGGCGATGCGACGCAATCAAAAAAAATATGGGTGAATAATACGGAATCGTTCCACCCGAGTCGAGCCTGTTCTTTGGCGATCTTTTTCACGGGCGCATGGCAGTTCTGATTGAGCAGGGAGCCGTCTACGAGTCGAATCGGCGAGGGTTGGGGGATTAAGATTAAGATTAGGAGGCTCTTGCAAAACCCCTCCGGGGTGTTTGCAAGAGAGAAGTCAGAAGTCAGAAGACAGGAGTCAGAATATGAGAACACGTTGCCCGTGAGAGGGTTCCAATTCTGAATACTGAATTCTGGCTTCTGAAACCGGCGCTTGCTGAACCGACGAAGGAGGTTTTGCAAGCGCCTCTGATGCTTCGCGCTGACACCGATTGCTCTTTTCCAGTAGCCTGCGGCCCGCCAGAGACCTACCCTCGTCCAGACGCGCCAGCGTGGTAGACGGCGTCCCCGCCGCATTCACGCCGGACGGAAGCGGACTGGCCTGATAAGGGACGGGCCTGAATGGCGCTAAGTTAAGCGATGCTTCCGATCATAATCGTAATCGTAATCTTAATCGTAATCGTAATCCGTTCTCCACTAGGAGATTAAGATCAAGATTAGGATTACGATTACGATTACGATTACGATTAAGATGGCAATAGCCCCTTAACTTAGCGCCATTCGGGACGGACCTTCCCTCGATCTGTCTTCTGTATTCTGACTCCTGACTTCTCTCTTGCAAACACCCCGGAGGGGTTTTGCAAGAGGCTCCCTAATAAGAGCAGTTGAGAGGCTTGCCGCGAGAGAGCGCAAAGAACACAGAGAGTCGGCTTGATTCTTCCATGCGATCTTTGCGTTCTTTCGCGGCAAAACAATGCAGACAGGGAAAAACTGAAACTGGAAACTGGAAAACGTGAAGCACGCGGCGGTGGGACCTCCACATTGCCTCCGTCCCGGCGGCAGCGTCTTGCGGCGGCAAGCGGGTTCCCGCGCGACGCCGCTTTTTGTCGCGTCCGAACCTCCTCAAAAGCGCCTCATTTCTCCCGCAGAGGCGCAGGGGCGCGGAGGATAAAATCGAAATCGGGATCGAAGCAAATGGGGGGAATTCGACCCCGATACCTGATTCACCCACTCACGCTTTCAGCTTTCCGTTTTCAGCTTTCAGCTTTTCTCTTCAGCGGGGACGCCGCTGCCCTACCCGCTTCGCGCCTTCCCTTTTTCCTGCGGCGCGGCGAGACGCCGCTGCCCTACCCGCTTCGCGCCTTCCCTTTTTCCTTCGGCGCGGCGGGGACGCCGCTGCCCTACCTGGTGCTTCGCGCTGACAGCGATTGCTCTTTTCCAGTAGCCTGCGGCCCGCCAGGGACGGCGGGCCCTACCCTCGTCCCGACGCGCCAGCGTGGTAGACGGCGTCCCCGCCGCATTCACACCGGACGGAAGCGGACTGGACTGATAAGGGACGGGCCTGAATGGCGCTAAGTTAAGGAGCTATTGCCATCTTAATCGTAATCTTAATCTTAATCTTTTGGTGGAGAACGGATTACGATTAAGATTAAGATTAAGATTAGGATTAGGATCAGAAGCATCGCTTAACTTCGCGCCATTCAGACCTGTCCCTTGGCTGCCTCCTTGGCTGCCCTGGTCTTGAGCACGACGGATAACTCATGGAACTGGGGCCAGAACCACGCGGAAGCCCAGGTCGAGGAACGTGTCCGACGGCCTGAACCAGTAGCGGAAAGCCGACCGGCAGTTCGAGGCGACGAAGAACCAACTGCCGCCCCGGTACACACGGAACGAGCCAGTCGCAGGCCCAGATGGATCCGCACTCCCCAATCCGTTGTAGCTGTCTTGATACCAGTCCTGGCACCACTCCCACACATTGCCACTCATGTCGTACAGCCCCAGTTCGTTCGCCGCCTTCTTGCCGACCAGATGCGTTGTGCCCCCGCTGTTGTCCGTAAACCACCCGACAGTCCCAAGGTAGTTGCCGCCGCTGTAGGTGAAGCCCCGGCTCTTCGATCCGCCGCGCGCGGCGTATTCCCATTCCGCCTCCGTCGGCAACCGGTAAACATAGCCTGCTGGCAACCGGCCCGCTGCCCGCTCTCGCTCCGTCAAGGTGCGGCAGAACTCCGCACACCGGGTCCAATCTACCTGCTCCACCGGCAGGTCGTCGCCTTTGAAATAACTGGGACTGTCGTTCATGAGTTGCCGCCACTGCGCCTGCGTCACCTCGGTCTTGCCCATCCAGAACCCCTTCGTGAGCGGCACCGTTCGCACCGGCTTCTCGTCGGACGAACCGTCGTTCGACCCCATCGAAAAACTGCCCGGCGCGACCTCGACGAAGGCCATTCCCAGTACGTTGCCCTGCGTCGGGTCTTTCGGCTTGAGGTTCCGCTCCGCCTCGGCCTTGAGCGCCAGCGCCTCGGTGTGGGCCGCGTCGAGCGCCAACGCCTCGCCGGCCTTGGCAAGGCAGGTCTGCCACTGCCCGGCGGCTTTGGCCGCACGGGCTGCCGCGATGGCGGCGGTGAGCGCGCCCTGGCGCTCGCGTTCCCGAGCCTCCCGTTCCTGCCGGGCCTGCCGTTCGGCCTCGGCAGCCTTCTCCGCCGCTAGCCGATCAGTCTCAACTTTCTCGGCGGCCAAGGCCTCGGCGGCTGCGGCAGGGAGGGCCGCCAGCGCGTCGGCATAGGCACGGGTGCCTTCGGCCGGGTCGTTGGCCGAGGCGTCGCCGATCCGCTGCTGACGCTGGACATCGGCCCATTTCGGCCCGCCGTGTTTCGCCAGCAGCGCGGCTCGCGGGGACGCTCGCCCTCCAGTCTCGAAGAGGGCCGCGGCGTCGGCGGAGGCGTTCTCGCCGGCCGCCGCGCGACGGGCCTCCTCGGCCTCGCCCCTCCGCGTCTCCGCGTCTCCGGGCGCCGCAGCCGATTCCGTCAGTGTCCGGCACTCCGCCAGCACCGCGTCATAGCCGCTCAGCGCCTGACCCCAGCCGCCGCCCTGACGGGCCGCCTCGGCCTCGCGCCACATCATCTCCAGCGCATCGAGGCGCTTCCCGAAGCCCTGCCCGGGGTCGAGCTTCTGCGTCTTCTCCCGCGCCAGCGACGCCGCCGCGTGGCGCTTGTTGGTCTCCCGTTCGCCCGCCTTGGCCTCGTTCTGGGACCGGATTGACGCGATTGACGCGACGGCGAAGATCGCCAGCGCCGTCGCCCAGAGAACCGCCTTTCCACGCCGCCGGCTGCCGACTGCCACGCCTCCGAGCGCCGCCTTCAGGTCGCGGTGGACGACGCCCTTGCCGTGGGCATACGCCAACGCATCGCAGATCTGCAGGGCCAGAGTGCGGACCTCGGCTTCGGCGCGTGCAGGCTGCAATTTCCCGCCCGCTTCTCCGCGTGCTTCGCGACTGCTCGCAAGTGTGTCCTCCAGGCTGTGCGGTTCGCCATCGGGTCCCAGCACCAGGTCCATCGTCAGATAATAAAGCCCGTCCTGCTCGCCCGCGTGCAGCACCTCGACGATCTGGGGATGGCGCAGATCGCTCATCACCCGCGACTCGATGCGGAAGCGGTCCACGAAGGTGCCGCCCGTGGCGGCGCGAGGCAGCACCTTGATGACGATGCGCTTGCGGTTGACCGCATGCTCCGCCTCATACACCTCGCCCATGCCGCCGCGGCCCAGCGGACGAATGATGCGGTATTGGCCGAGTGTGTCGCCGATGGCCAGCGTATAACCGCCTGGCTTGTCGCGCCCCCCGCCCATCGTGTTCATGTCGCCGAGCAAGGATTGGTCCATGGTCCGGTGCCCGCCGTAGTTGATTGCCGGCCGCTCACGCCGTGTTCCGATTCGTGGGGATAAGATACCGCCTTCCACGGCGATCGTGCAAGGTCTCTTTGCGGGGTCAGCAGGGCAAACGCATCTAAAATTCAGTTTCTTTTTCAGTATGTTGGCACTTTTTCTTGCGAGGTAAAAGCGGTGTCGCGCTTCGCTTGCCACCGCACTCCAAATTGCCTGCGTCCAGGCGGCAGCGTCTGGAGTGCGGCGGCAAGCGGTATCCCGCGCGACGCCGCTTTTCACCCGCTTCGCCACTCTTTCAGCCTCCAGAGCGGCGACAAGAGCCAAAAATGAGCAAAAAATGAAAGAATTTAGATGCGTTTGCCCTATTGTGTCTGGCGCTCACGGCGGTTTCCCTGTATCATAATCGGCATGTTGCCCCTGTATGACTGGACGACCCCTGCGGACGACCCGGCCGCCGCCGCGGCTTTGGCCGACGCGTTTGACATTCCGGTTGCCGCCGCCCGCGTGCTC
>VGWG01000128.1 GCA_016873675.1 Lentisphaerota bacterium
TGTGCATCAACGGAAGACGGGTAGCCATGGACATGCAGTATAGGAAATCTATAGCCCGTCAGCAAGCCTTTTCTTCTCTCTTTTAACGGGTTGCGTACATTTGCCCTGCCTTAGGCGAGGATTAGGGACGCTGTGATCTTTCCGCATGGACCCCGCATTTATTTGTTGCCGCATTTATTTGTTTGAGGATCACGAGTCGTTTTGGTAACATACCGCTGCGTTTGGGTCAGGCCGGGGTGACAATGGACCCAACGGCCATTGCAGAGTGCAGGGGAGGGACACGCATTGATGAAGGAAGCAGGACAAACGGGTTTGCGACTGGCAGTCGTCGCGTTCCTATGCTCGGCACTGTCGGGATGTGTGCTGTTCAACGAAGGCGTTGGCGGGACAGGCGGAAGCGGGCTGGGGGGTGGTGCGCAACCAGGGTTGAATGCCATTGTCGATCCGGTCATTCGGGCTGGGCATACCCTAAGCATCGGCGTGAGCAGCGCAGGGCAGAAGGATATTCCGATAACTTCGTACTCTGTCTCCGCCAAAGGCGAGATCCTGATGTCGCTGATCGGCGCGGTGCCCTGCGACGGACTATCGCTTCAGGAGCTGCAGAAGAAGCTGGAGGATCTCTACGGTCAGTACATTCACGAGCCGCAGATTTCCGTGAGTTTCGTCTACGCGCCGGAAGGTGGCGGATTATCGCCCTGGGGGACGGTGCTCGTGATGGGCGAGGTCGTGCGCAAGGGTCCGGTCAACATTCCGCCGACGCGTGACCTGACGGTGTTGAAGGCGATTCAGATGGCCGGGGGCACCACGCCGGTGGCGGCCATTTCCAAGGTCTATGTAACCCGCAAGGTTTCCGAGAGTGAGCGCAGACGCATCGAGATCAACCTGACTGAAATCGGTCGCCGTGGCGACACCAGCAAGGACATTGTTCTGCAGCCGGATGATGTGGTTTTTGTTCCTGAAACGATCATGTGAACAGGGTGTGCGGACGGCGTCTTTTTTAATATAAATGCTTGCATTTTTTTGTGAACAGGCGCATAGTGTGCGACGTGATTGACGGTATTTGGACCGCTGTCGTGAATGTGGGTGATGAGGTCACTGGAGTGAAAGGGGAGGGGATGATGAAAGAACGGCTGGCTACGCTGCTGCTTCTGGGCGCTTTTTGCGCGGTGACCGTCGGGGCGAAGGGTTCGTCCTGGCATTCGCAGTTGGGCGGACTGGTTCAAGATCCGCAGGGCGTGCGTGCTGTGATGGCGGGTCTGTCCGGCGAAGAGGCTCAAGCGTTTGCAACTCAACTGCTGCGCGCGGCGAACACGGTGCCGCTTTCGGCGGTCGATAAAAACCAGCGGATGGCCAGGATCGCTCATGAACTGGTTGCGGGATCCCAGGGCGTCACAGGCAAACAGGATGTGCTGGTGACCATCTTCACCCAGGCAAACCCGGCTTACCTTTCGGGCATTGCGGATGTCTTGTCGGTCGGATTAGAAATGAGTCGCAATAATGTCTCCCAAGAGGAATTCCTGCGGATCGCCACGAACGTGATCACGCGGGTGCATGAGGCCAACATAGGCGATCGTGATGCGCTGATCCGGGTGACCATGACGATCGCCACGTTTCTGCGGGCGGCTGGCACGGGTGTGGAGTTTGAGCCGATCTTTCTGGCTTGCCTGTCCGACGCCGACCTTGCCGGTGTCGTGAAGAACGTGCTGGGTCCGGCGGTCAAGGGCAATTACGATCTCATGATTCAGGCGAATGAGGCGGATCGTTCGGGGCCTGGCAACTGGTTTGTCAGCCCGGTACAGGCACCCGGGTATCCCTTGCTTCCCCCGTGGGGAACCCAGATGGGATGGTTGGGAACGGATGGCGGCTTTGGATTGGGTATTGGTGGCACAGGTTTGGGGGGGGCTGGCGCCATTCCGCCGCCACCGCCTTTGCCGTACAACGGGCAGGTGATCGATTGTCCGCGTTGCAACCCGCCGCAAGAGAAGTAATCGCAGATCAAAGGAGAATCCATGCCTATTCATCGTATTAACACGTATTTCAGATTCATCCGTCTAGGCGTGTGCGTCCTGCTGCCGGTTCTTTTTCTCGGCGCGCCGTCTGTGCGTGCCGAGCCGCTTGATTTGGTGACTCCAAGCGCGGGCTTGCATTGGAATGGCCTCACCGTCTCACCCTTTGCCGAGGTGCTGTACTTCTACGATTCAAACTATGACCGCGTGGACCAGGGGGCCGAAAGCAATCACGGTCCGAGTCTGCGGAGCGGGTTTGATTTCTCCTATGGGGGCAATCGCCACAAATGGTCTGGCCAGTTCTGGTACCAGTGGGAAAAGTACATGGGCGAAGGGCGTTTGGATAGCAATCAGTGGCGCGAAAAGATTGGCTACCTCTATGAGACCCCGCAGGGAACCGTGTTGCGCGTGGATCATTACTGGGGGGAGATTTACCAGTCAGACTTTGAGCGGGGATTGTGGCAGGATCGTCGCGAATTTGCCTTGAACGCGGGTATCGCGCATGTGCTGACGCCCAAGACCCGCATCCAGTTGGATCTCGGATCGGAGGACGTAAAATATTTGAATCCGGCGTTGTATGACTGGCGGCAATATTCGGCGGATCTGTCGGTAGCCCGCGTGCTTACGCCCAAGTCCGATGTCTTTGTCGGTGTGGGTACGGCGTTGGAGGAAAGCGAGAGTTCGTCCGGATTTTCGAAATCGTATCGCGTGAACATGGGGTTGGCGTCGCGCGCAACGGAAAAGGTGTCCTATCGCATCGCGGTCGGCGGCGAGGCGTTTGATCCCACAGGTTCCAACGAGAGCATGACGCTCGCGCCCTACTATCAGTTGGGAGCGACGTGGCGGGCGTCGCGTAAATGGTCGTGGTCGGCGTCGGGTCAGGGTCAGCACCAGAACAGCGAGGAAATGGCTGGGAATTATGGCGTCGTCTATACCCTCGGACTGGGATCGACCTATCAACCCAATCGCCGGGTGAGCGTGGCGACGAAGGCGTTGTGGCGGTGTGACATTAACGAAATTCAGGTCGTTGATCCCGCCACGGGAAACCTGACGGATCGTGTGGACAACGAGTTTGGCATTCGCACAGACCTGAACTACCGGTTGAGCAAATATGCCAGTTTGCGCTTGGGCGGAGAGGCCATGACGCAGATTTCTACGATCAGTCAGAACGAGTACAAGCGCTTCCGTGTGGACATGGGATTGAATTTCCGCTACTGATCTGAGTGGCCGGCATCCGCCAGACAAAACAGCGATCGCCCCGTCCGAAGGTCCCAACCGGGCGGGGTTTGCGTTGCGGGGGATGTGGTGAAGAGGTGTGACCGCAATGCATAAGAACAGTTGTGTCGCGCATGTCTGTCTGACGCTTTGCCTGGCGGCTTGGGTGATCCATTCGGATGAGACTTGGTTCTGGACGGGGCTGCTCTGGCTGTCGCTGATGGGCCTGGCTCTCGGTTTGCTCTTCCCATTTGCCAGGAAAGACGAGTCTTCGGAGGACGCTCGTGTCCGCGTCTGCCGGAATCTGGCGCGTGATCCCGTTGTGGCGGCGGGGCTGGCCGCCACCCTTTTCTTTGTGGTGCAGGCGGCAAACGGGGGCCGTGCTCTGATTTATGATCCATCGACCGGGCAGTGGACCTTCAGCCTCCCGTTCTGGCGGTGGGGGCCGTCAAGCGTGGTGGCGGCGGACGCCTGGCGCGCCTCCACGCTCGCCTGTGTGTTCACGTGTGTCTGCGCCATGCTGCGCCACGCGGTCGGCAAGCCGGGGAAGATTCTGCTGCTTCAGGCGATGGGCCTGAATGCGGCCGTGCTGTCGCTTTGGATGCTGGTTCGACTGGCGCTTCAGAACGGTTTTGGGCTCTACGGGTTGCCCCAATTTTTGTTTGCGGCACAACCTGAGACGGTCGGCGCGTTTTACCTGCTGATGGTGGCCATCAGTTGCGGTTTGGCAATCACTGCGCTGATCGCCAAACGGCCTGGGGGGTGGATGATGCTGGTCGTGTTCCTTAATTTCGCGGGTGTGTGCCTGTCAAACAATCCCCAGGCCATTCTGGCGGCATGGGTGTTCGTGGGCGCTAGCGGACTTTACATCGTCAAACTGACCTTTCCGTTGTTGTTGACCGGTCAGATTGCGAAAATCTGGAGTTATGGGGTCATTCCGTTCGTGTTGGCTGGCTTCGTTTATTTCGGACATTTCCCACAGAATCCGGTTCTGCGAGCGGTGCGGGCGGCGGGTTCCTGGGGCACTTGGCTGTTTGGAGGGGCGTCGGCGTCCTCAGAGGCGGTTGCTGCCGCATGGCGGATGGTGGGCGATCATCCGTGGGTTGGCGTCGGGGCGGGTGGTTTCAAGCCATTTGCGCCGATATACGGGCTGGTGGAGTCCCTGCGGGATGATGGTCATGTCGGGCAAGATGGCGTCGAGTACCTCTGCGAGCACGGGCTCCTGGGATGCGGTCTGGTTGCGTTGGCGGTCGGGTGGATCGTGGTCGAAAACATGCGGCGGCTGGCATTGGTGCCGCAAGTCAGAAGCGAGTCCGACGCCATGCCGGATCGGGTTTGGTTGTTTCGCCTGACGCCGATGGCGGTCGTGCTCTCCCTCGGTGTTGCGATGGTCTTCGTCCTCAGTTTTTCAGGTCCGGTTTTCCGCAGTCCGTTCGTCTCACTCTCGTGGTGTGCGGCAGTGACCTGTCTGGGAAGTTTCCTTCCCATGCGCCGGGTAATTGAGTACAATCAGGCCTTGATTTCTCAGGATCAACGGCTACCAGCGAGCCAAGCAGGATAATGAACGCATGAGTGAAAATGCAGGTCGAGGCGAAGACCGTGGGAGGCCGGCAGGGCAGGTGGATTCGGGGCATAGTCCCGCTCCTTATTCCGGGCATGCTCCGTACCCGTCTCGGCCGGGCTATTATTACGGGCCGCCGCCCCACGGCGCGTATGGCTATGGCTCGCCACAGTATGGCGGTCTGGGGGGCGTGAATGACGCCGAGGAGTCGATCATTGGCGACGTGACGATCGGACGGATGCTGCGCGTGTGCATGCAGCGCTGGGTCACCATCCTGGTTTTTGTCATCCTGGGCGCGATCGGCGCGTTCTTTGTGTTCAAGATCATGCCGACGATTTACGAGGCGACCAGCATGCTGGAGATGAGCATCCGCCCGAGCCGGATCCTTGCCACCCGCAGCGCGATTGTTGATACCGACACGAGCGGAACGCTGGAGGAGGTGTTCAACACCCGCCTGGCACGGTTGCGCAGCCGCGCCATGCTGGAGCAGGTGCTGGCCCGGTATCACACCGACCACCCCAATTCAACGGTTCCCGAAGAGGAGTTGATTGCGATCTTGTCGGGAAATACCCGGATCTCGTTGCAGCGCCGCTCACGGCTGGTCGCGGTGTCTGTCCGGTCGGCCAATGCGCAGTTGGCCGCCGATATGGCCAATGCGTATGCGCTGACGGCCGAGACGTTCACCCAGGAGGAGAACAAGGCTGTTTCCGAGGAGGCGGTCGCGTGGTTGCGGACGACCGTGGAGATGCAGCGGCGGAAACTGGCACAGGCCGATCAGGCGATTCTGGATTTCAAGGTTAGCGCCATGATCGATTCGTTTGAGAAAGACAAAGAGGAGATCGGCGTCACCCGCGCGAGCGTCAACGTCGACATGACGGAGCTGAGCTTGCAGATCTCCAAGGCCGAAGAGATGCTGCGGACGCTGCAAAAGATTCAGGACATGCCCGACCGCTTTGGATCGCTCCCGGACAATACCCCGCGAGCCGTCGAGATCGCCCAGACCTATCAGAAGTTGCAGGATCAGATTGCGGAGAAAAACGCCATGCTGGCGCGCTATACCGCCAAACATCCCGATGTGCTGGTCAAAGAGAAGGAAGTCGATGTTTACCGCGCTCAGTTTGCCGATGTGGTGAAGCGGGCCTGCGAGACCGCGCAGGCGAATCTGGATCTGCTGCAGAACCAAATGGGGCCGCTCAAGATCAAGCATCAGGAGTTGATTGATACCTACCGGGACCTGCAAGTCAAGACAGATGCCGCAGTGATCCGTCTGCACCAGCTTCAGCGGGATCTGGATGTCAACGAGCAAAGCTACCAGGCGCTTTTGAACCGCATGGAAGAGGCCCGCCTGGCCCATGACGAAAACATGTGCACCGTGAAGGTCGGCGAAACGAGCACGATCCCGCGTTCGCCGGTCAGCCCGCAGCCGATGCTCATCTTTCCGGCCGGCCCCGCCCTTGGACTCCTCATTGGCGTCCTGTTTGTCCTCATGATTGACCACTTGGAGGACAAAATCACAAACATCGCCGATATCGAGCAGCGCCTGCGGATGAAGGTGCTGTGCGTGCTGCCGCATGTGCAGAAGAAGAAGCGAGAGGCGATGGCATTGATGATGGCGGAAGACAAGTTCTCCCATTTTTCGGAATCGTTCGCCAGTCTGCGCAGTCTGCTGGATTCGCCTCGCTACCGTGAGCACACCAAGGTTATGCTGGTGGTGAGCACGCAACCCAGCGAGGGCAAGACGATCACGGCGACCAATCTGGCGCTCTCGTATGCAGGGAGCGGGCTGCGAACCCTGCTGGTCGATTTCGACATGCGCCGGCCGCGTCAGGCGCGCATCTTCAAGAAGACGCGCGATGCCTACAACAGCCTCGCCCACACCCTCGCCCAGAATGATCCGGCGCTTTTTGAGACGCTGCCGGTGCCGTCGGGCTTCACGAACCTCGATCTCGTCGTGTCACGCGCCTCATCGGAGGTCAGTCCGGCGAACCTCATGGGCACGGGCATTGTGGCGCAGTTCGTGGAGTGGGCCCGTCAGCACTATGACCGGGTTATCATTGACTCGCCGCCGTTCGGCATCGTGAGCGACGCCGTCGTGCTGGCCACGGTTGCCGACAGCGTGATCCTCATGTGCTGCCCGGACCGGACCCATTACGGGCCGATCAAGCACGCGATCCGGCACCTCACCGAGGTCGGCGCGCGGGTGATTGGGGTGCTTGTGAATGATGTG
>VGWG01000129.1 GCA_016873675.1 Lentisphaerota bacterium
GCAGGCGGATGCGATGCTCGAATCGCACGATTCGTTCTACATCGGATCGGACGTGTTCTACACCTATCTCGTTCGGAACAAGGTGTGGCGGCACCGGGAGAAGCAACGCGACCGCGACCGCTTTCTCGAAGGCTCCGACGAGGCGCGCGAGCAGATCATGACCGGGCAGTTCTCCGACTACGTCCTGCGCCAGTTCGAGGAGATGCTCGACTACTTCGGGCAGTACCCCGTGATCGTCCGATCAAGCTCGCTGCTCGAGGACAACTATGGCAACGCCTTCGCAGGCAAGTATGAAAGCGTGTTCTGCGCCAATCAGGGGCCGCGTGAAAAACGCATGGCGGATTTCCTCGCGGCCGTGAAGACGGTGTATGCCAGCACCATGAGTGCCGAGGCGCTCAATTACCGCGCCCGGCACGGCCTGCTTGATCGCGACGAACAGATGGCGCTGCTCGTGATGCGCGTGTCTGGCGCCATGCACGGACGCTGCTTCTATCCCCATCTGGCTGGCGTGGGGTTTTCGTTCAATCCCTTCATGTGGAGCTCCAAGGTGGACCCGCGCGCGGGCGTGCTCCGGTTGGTTTATGGTCTCGGCACCCGGGCCGTTGATCGCATTGACGATGACTATACTCGCGTGGTGGCGTTGAATGCGCCCGGCCGCAGGCCCGACGCCGGTTTCGATGAGATCTGCCGCCATTCGCAACGCTGTGTCGACTACATCGACTTGGATGCGGGTCGGCTTGTGTCCGGCGAATTTCTGGAGCTGGTCACGCAATCGATGGACGTGCCCATCTCGCTATTCGCGTCGCTCGATCCCCAGGCGGCCCCGCTCGCCAACGGGCGCGAAGTCTGGATTCTGACCTTTGACCGGCTGCTCGCTGAAACGCCATTCGTGGCCGATATGCGCGCCATTCTCGCATCGCTGGAGGCCGCGTACGGCCACCCCGTCGATATCGAGTTTGCTGTCAATTTTGTCAGTCATCAGGACTATCGCATCAACCTGCTTCAATGCCGTCCGCTGAAGGTGCAAGGGACCAGCGGCGTCGACGTGCCGCAGGTGCAAGTGCCGGACCGGGACGTCATCCTGTCGGCTGCTGGCGCGGTGGTGGGCCATGGGCGCGTGACCGCCGTTGACCGCGTCATCTATGTGGTGCCGGCGCATTTCGCCGTGCTGGCGGATCGCGACCGGTATGCCGTTGCCCGACTGATCGGCGAAATCAACCGGGAATGCGGCCGCCGGGGAGGCTCGACGCTGCTGATCGGTCCCGGACGCTGGGGCACCAGCACGCCCTCGCTGGGCGTGCCGGTCAACTTCTCCGAGATCAATCACATCAACCTGCTGTGCGAACTGGAAGTCATGCACGACACGCTGACGCCGGACATCTCCCTCGGCACGCACTTCTTTAACGAACTCGTCGAAATGAACATGCTCTATTTCGCGTTGTTTCCGAATCGCCCGGGCAACCGGCTGGATGCAGGCGTTTTCGATCGGGAGCCCAGCAGGCTGGCCGACTATGCGCCCAGTGGGAGCGCGTGGGCCGATGTGGTCCGGGTGATCGATCCTTCGGAGCCGGTCAGGCTGGTAGCCGATCCCCGTGCCCAGACGGTGATGTGCTATCGGGTCCAATCTCCCTGACGCCGAGGCGTCATGTCTACGACAACAACAACTTTTATTTCTCATGCGGCAAAAACCCCTTGGTTCGCAATCGAAACCGTTCTACACTTGGCGCACGAGGGATCAAACGCTATTCGTTGGCCTGGAGAGATTGATGAAAGTGACCATTCGCAAGGCGACACCAGACGACACGGCCCAAGTGGCCCAACTGTGGCAGAAACTTCTGCACCACCACCTTCAATACAGCCCTTGTTTTGAGATTTTGGAAGAAAATGGGGATCGATTCCTACATCACGGTCGGAAAACTGGAACCATGAAGGCACACAACAACGGACTCCTCCCGTATTGCTCACCCTAGCGGGTTCGCAAACGGAGCGGCCGGGCGTCATGAGATTATCTGAGGCTCCTGCAAACCTCCACAGGGATGATTGTAAGAGAGAAAGAAGCCCCTACAATGGCTAGACATGTTCTATCTGCTTTGATTCGGCGGCCGTGGCGTGGCCGGAAGTTCGCCGTGCTTGTGGCTGGCTTGGGTTGTGTGGCGCTGATGTTGAACGGATGTGCCAACGGGTTGTTTTACTATCCCGACGCACGGGTCTATTCAACGCCAGACAGGGTCGGCCTGCCGTACCAGGACGTGTGGTTTACCAGTCGCGACGGATCCCCCTTGCATGGTTGGTTTATACCGGCAACGACCCCGGGCCCGGCGCTGGGCACGGTCGTCCATTTCCATGGCAATGCCCAGAACATGACCGCGCATTACGGGTTTGTTTCCTGGCTGCCAGCAGAAGGTTTCAACGTCTTTGTCTTTGATTATCGAGGCTATGGGGCCTCGGCGAAGAAGAAGCCGACCCGTCAGGGCACATTTGAGGATGGAATAGCCGCGCTGGCGTATGTCCGGGGACGTGCCGACCTTGATCCGCAGCGCATGATTCTCTATGGACAGAGCTTGGGCGGAGCATTGGCGTTGGCTGTGGCTGGAGAAACGCATCCAGCAGGCGTGCAGGCCGTGATAGCTGAATCGGCTTTCTCAACGTATCGCGGGGCGGCGGGTGATGGGGTCGGCGCGAATTTTAAACTGGGGGCATGGCTGCGGCCACTGACCTGGCTGTTGGTGTCGGGCGACCACAATCCGAAAGCTTCCGTTGACGCAATCAGCCCTGTTCCGTTGCTGCTGATTCACGGCACGGCCGACACGGTGGTGTCGTATCGGCATGCCGAGATCCTGTTCAAGAAAGCCAGACAGCCCAAACAATTGTTGCCCATGCCTGGCGCGGGACATACCGCCGCCGCCGGTTCTGCAGATATACGCCGTCAAATCGTCGCGTTCTTGAACCAGGGGTGTAAGACAAAAAAGTGAGATGTGGGAGGGAGGCATTGTGCCCGAACATCACCAGCGTATCTTCGAAAAGTTCGGTCAGATCGCCGGCCACACGAATCGTCAGGGCACGGGCTTGGGATTAACCTTCTGCAAACTGGCCGTCGAAGCCCACGGCGGCCGCATCGGTGTCGAAAGCGAAGAAGGGAAGGGTAGCACATTCTGGTTGGCGCTGCCCTGGCTGGACGGCAGTCCGGGAACTCCATAAAAGGTTAGACATGATAGACTCCCCGATGAGTAAGGATGGCATGCGATATGTCTTCGCTACAGCGAGTTAAGCAGATTTCGCACCCGGCACTGATAAGGCCGGCGCGGCAGGCTGTGGAGTCGGCCCTGCTGTACATGCTGCTGTGCAGCACCTACATCCTTGCTTCCGGTTACCTTGCCGTCCTCGTGGCTGCGACTCCATACAAACTGTACGTGATTGAGACGATCAAAGGGATTGGATTCATTGTTTCGACAGGCGTCTTGTTCTTTGTAATTTCCTACCTGCGCTACACGAGAATCCGACGACAAGATGAGATGATCATTGTGCAGGAGAAAATGCTGCTTAATGCAGAAAGAAGACTGATTGCGGCCATGTCCACGGCAATAGTAGCACACGACCTGAACAACTTGCTCATGGTGCTTTCCGGACTTGTCGAAGCACTCAAGCGTCGAGAAAGAGACGCACCGTTCTTGTTCAGGATGATCGAGGAGATTGATGTCAGCATTGAAAAGCTCAGTCATCTTGCCAAACGCCTCGCATCGGCGGCCCGCCGTGCCGTTCCGGAGAAGAAAGAAGATGTTGATATGAAAGCAGCCTTAATCGAGCTGGTCGGCGTCGTGCGAAAGCATCCGGATGTCCGGTTCTGTCGTATTTCGCTGTCTGGCATCGCGCCGCTTACCCTTGTGCTGGACAGAACCCTATTCGAGGAGGCTGTGCTGAATATTCTAATCAACGCAGCCCAGGCAGCCGGCCCGACAGGACAAATAGAAGGGCGTCTGACTACCGAGCAGGGGGCCGCCATACTGGAGATTCACGATAGCGGCCCGGGTGTGCCGGATGACCTCTGAGGACATATTCGAACCGTGTTTTACGACTAAGCCGGACGGCACCGGGATCGGACTCCTGGCCGTTAAGGCGTTTGCAGCGTCTTGCGCGGCAGACGTTTCGGTTGGTCGTTCGCCTTTGGGCGGCGCCGTTTTCCAGATTCGTATCCCGATTCAGAATCAGTCATCGAGCCAGTGATCGGGATCAGGACGCCCTCGGAGGCCCCTCCCGGGTCACCTAACGTCCGGATCGCGTATGCGGCGACTGGGCTGGTAAACTCGGGGCGGCGTCCCAAGGCACCTCCCAAACCGGGCTTTGTTTGCATCACGCATGACGGCTGCGAGGCGGCATGGGGATCTGTTGTCTGGCGCTTGGTGTGGCGACGCAAGAAGGCCGGGGTGTTCGACAACACTAGAGGTCGTCTGCTCTCAGGTCGATGAAGAATAGATCGGCCACCAGATCAAGCAACTCCAGGGGTTCCACGCCAGCATCCAAGCCAACCAAGAGCACGTGTGCCCCAAGGCCGATTTCCGCCGGGCCGTAATCCGGGCCCGCTGCGCCTTCGGCGGTGACATCGGCGATGCTGACCTGAGCGCCGATTTGGCTCTCAAAGCCAACCGGCAGTTTGGGCGTGGGCCCGTTACGCGGACCGGGCAGACCCGCATATACCGTTTGATAGGACCCCAGGAACACAGCGGCCAAATTGGTCACACGGACGTTCAAAGCGACGCCCGGCCCGACACGGGCTCGGAGCCGTACAACATCCAGCATGTCGAGAACGCGGTTGGGTATGTACATCACGACCTTATGCAGGATGCCGTGAGGCTCGACGGAGGAAGACGTTTCCTCAGCCGCATGACCAAGGCATGGTGCGCATCACTGCTGTCCAAGACAGCCTTCATTTTACCGGGTGACGTGCTGATTTACTAGGGTTTTCGTGTTGATTGGCGGGTTGTTCAGGTTGAGGTCTCGGGACATGCTGTCCAAGGTTTCAAAGAGTAAGAGTCAACTGTACGGGTTCGGGCTCCCTGATCGGGACTCCGTACGGGTCGTTGAGCCATTCCCACAAGTCGCGGTAGGTCAGGAGGTTGAAGCGCAGCATGGCCGCCAGGTTGGAGAGGCTCCACTGCCACGAGGACTTGATCTGCATGAACTTCAGGAGCAGGATCGCGATCAGTGCTGTCCAAACCTGCGTCTTGACCGCGTTCTCGCTGGTTCCGACGAAGGTCTTGATCCTGAGGTTCTGCTTGAGCGCCTTGAAGAACAACTCGATCTGCCAGCGGTATCGGTAGATCCGCCCGATGGTGGTCGCAGCGAGCGAGCGCTGGTTGGTGAGCAGGACGATCTCCCGTTCGTTCTCCGCGTCCCAGATGCGGATTCGCCGCAGGATGCAGGTGCAGCCCTTTGCGGCAACCCCTGTCAGGCGTATCCACTCCTCGCCCCGGAACGCGCCGCCGCCGCCGGGGAGGCTGTGGATCACCTCGTACTGGGCGTTGGCCTTCATGCGCGTGACGAAGAAGACGCCCTCGGCGTCCCAGCGGCCAAACATGCCGTAGTCCGTGTAGGCCCGGTCCATCACGACGATGGTGCCCGGATCGAACGAGAGGCCCTGCGCCACGCGCACGTCGTGCGTGCGGCCCTCCGTGACCAGCGCCCAGCACGGCAAGCATCCGCAATCCTGAAGCTGGAGGTGAAGTTTGATCGCGCCCTTGGTTCGGCGGTACTTGGCCCAGTCGAAGACCTCCAGGCACAGGTCGATCACCGTCGAGTCTATCACACGCAACGGATTCTTGAACCGGAAGGGTCGGCGTCTCTCCGCCGCCAGCGTCTGGCACCGTCCCAGCAGCTGCTCGAAGACGCCTTGGTAGAGCTGCCACGGCCTGTGCGAGTTCGCATATGCCAGCGTCGAGCGCTTCGGCGCCTCTGCGGGAGGGCTCGATGCTTTGGAACGGTTTCTCGGGCGTGTGCCGCCACGCAGCGGTCTGGCGTTTGTTATCGTCCAGCATCTGGATCCGACGCACAAGGGGATGTTGGCCGAGCTGTTGCAGCACGTCACCGGCATGAAAGTCGTCCAGGTCAGGGATCGCACCCCGGTGCGGCCGGAGTGCGTGTATGTCATCCCGCCGAATAAAGACATGTCCATCTTACGCGGCATGCTCTACCTGCTCGCGCCGGTCGCGCCCCGCGGGTTGCGCCTGCCGATCGATGTCTTTCTGCGTTCGCTGGCGCAGGATCAGCGGGAGCGCAGCATCGGCGTGATTCTCTCGGGAATGGGGGCCGACGGCACGCTGGGCTTGCGGGCGATCAGGGAGAAGGCCGGCGTGGTGCTGGTGCAGGAGCCGACGACGGCCAAGTTCGACGGCATGCCGCGAAGCGCGATCGACGCCGGGCTGGCCGATATTGTCGCTCCGGCGGAGGAACTGCCGGAGAAGCTCATCGCGTTCCTTCAGCGCGCGTCGCCGCGCGCGCCATCGAAAAAGGCCATTAGCACGAACATGCAGAACGTGTTGGGCGACGTGTGCGTTTTGCTGCGCGCCCACACCGGCCATGATTTCTCGCTCTATAAAAGCAATACGCTCTACCGGCGGCTTGAGCGGCGCATGGGCATTCACAAGATCGGCAAAATGACGGACTACGTTCGCTATCTGGAGGAGAATTCGCAGGAGCTGGATCTGCTTTTCAAGGAGATGCTGATCGGGGTGACTAACTTTTTCCGCGATCCGGACGCCTGGCAGCAGTTGCGCGACCAAGCCCTGCCGGAACTGCTGGCGAGCCGGTCATCCGGACAAGCCATGCGGGCGTGGGTGCCCGGCTGTTCCACCGGGGAGGAGGTCTACTCGCTGGCGATGACCTTCAAGGAGGCGATGGATAAATGCCGGCCCCGGGAGAACGGCGCCCTGCAGATTTTCGGCACCGATCTGGATCACGACGCCATTGACAAGGCCCGGCACCGATCTGGATCACGACGCCATTGACA
>VGWG01000130.1 GCA_016873675.1 Lentisphaerota bacterium
TCCCACTGAGACTCCGTCGGCAGGTCGAAGGTCGCCAGCCCCGTCTTCGTTCGCAGCTTGCCCATGAACGAGTCCGCGTGAACCTGCGCCGACTGCGGCCAGTTCGGGCTGATCGCGCTGTTGTTCGGGTTCTCCCGGATGTCATAATAGCTCACCCACTCCACCGGACGGCTGTCGCGATGGGTGGCGTTGAAGAAGTACGCGGGCCAGTTCCCCATCACCCGCTCCCACTGTTTCTGCGTCACCTCGAACACCCCGATGTAGAAATCCTGCGTCAGCGTCACCTGGTGCAGCCCGTCGTCGCTGGCGCCCGGATAGTCCGTGGAGCGCCCGCCCATGGTGAATGTGCCCGCCGGGATGCGCCGCATCACCAGTTTCGTGGTCTTGTAGGTGTCGGTCCAACCGCCCACAGGCACGCCGCTGAGGTACGACACCGGATAGCTCGACGCCGACGGCCCTCCGGAGAGATCAATCACCATGTAGAGCCCGCTCCCCGTCCGCCCGTCGTCCGCCGTCACGGTCGCCCGCACGTTCTCCGAGAGGTTCCCCGGCCAGTCGGCTCCGGCGTCCCAGACGATCTGCTTGCCCGCGCCGGGCCGCACGCCCGGCCCGACGTCGCCGCTGACGCTGGCGGCGGGCACGGGCGCGCCGTTATCCGTGAGCGCCACGCTCACCGTCTGCCGGTCACCGTCGCTGTCCGCCACGTCATACCAGATATCCACCAGCTTCGATCCGCCGCCGCGCTGCTGCACACGCACATTTGACACCGCCGGGTCGCCCGCCCGACAGACCCATGCGCACGCCATCGCCGCCACAACCGCAAACCCCGCCGCAACGCCTCTTTTTTCTCATGGCACTCTCCTCGTTTCGGGGACAGTATAGCCGCCCGCGCGCCTCTCCGCAATGACAACTCCAAAACCGCTTGTTGCGTTTGCGAATGTGATCGGGTAATCTATTCGCCGCTTGAGCCCCGGCGGGTTCGGCGCCACACACTTACGGGAGACACACTTGAAATACGGTTATTTTGACACTGCGAAGAAGGAATATGTGATCCAGCGCCCGGACACGCCGTTGCCCTGGATCAACTATCTGGGCACCCAGAATTTCTTCGGCATGATTTCCAACTCGGGGGGCGGCTATTGCTTCATGACCGACGCCCGGAAACGGCGGCTGACCCGCTACCGCTACAACAACATCCCGATGGACTCCGGAGGCCGTTATCTCTATGTCCGGGACGAGCAGACCGGGAAATCGTGGGCGCCGGGATGGATGCCGGTGAAGGCCGATCTGGATGCCTACGAGTGCCGCCATGGCCTGGGTTACACGATCATCTCCGGCGAGAAGGACGGCGTCCGCGTCGCGACGCGCTATTTCGTCCCCTTCAACGAAACCTGTGAAATCTGGGAGACCGACGTCACGAACACGGGGAAGCAGGAGAAGCGCATCACCCTGTTCAGCTTCGTCGAGTTCTGCCTCTGGGAGGCGCTCAACGACGCCACCAATCTGCAGCGGACGCTGAACCTGGGCGAGGTGGAGGTGGTCGGCAACACCATCTACCATGTTTCCGAATACCGCGAGCGGCGCAACCATTTCGCCTATTTCGCCACGAGCGCCGACATCGCCGGTTTTGACACCGACTCCCAGAGTTTCCTCGGCGCGTACAACGGCTTTCACGAGCCTCAGGTCGTGACCGAAGGCAAGAGCCGCAATTCGAAGGCCTGCGGCTGGAACCCCTGCGGATCGCACGGCATCGCGATCACGCTGAAACCCGGGGAAACGCGGAAGATCAACTTCCTCCTGGGTTATGCGGAGAACCCCGAGGACGAGAAGTTCAGCGCCCCCGGCGTGATCAATAAGAAGTATGTCGCGCCGACGCTTGCCAAATACCTCGACCGCCGGAACTCCGAGGCGGCGTTCCAGGCCCTGGTTGCGGAATGGCAGGACCTGACCGGCCGGTTCCAGGTGGAGACGCCGTATGCCAATTTGGACATGATGGTCAACACGTGGAATCAGTACCAGTGCGTGACCACCTACAACATGGCGCGCTCCACGTCCTACTACGAGACGGGGATCGGACGGGGCATCGGCTACCGCGACGCCTGTCAGGACCTGTACGGCGCGGTCCACATCATGCCGCCCGCCCGGTCGCGCGAGCGGATCCTCGAACTGGCGGCGATCCAGTGGCGCAACGGCGCCACGTACCACCAGTACCAGCAGCTCGACAAGAAGGGCAATGCCACCATCGGCGTCGGCTTCAACGACGACCCCCTGTGGCTCATCCTGGGGACGGCCACCTACATCAAGGAGACGGGCGACTGGTCTATTCTGGAAGAGAAGGCCGCTTTCGATAACAACCCCACGGACACCGCGACGCTCTACGAGCACCTCGTGATCTCGGTCAACCACATCATGGCGAATCGAGGCCCCCACAAGCTGCCGCTCGTGGGACGCGCGGATTGGAACGACTGCCTGAACCTGATTATGACCAGCATCAAGCCCGGCGACACGTTCCAGGGCGATGCCACGCATGCAAGCCTCACGGACGCGATCGGCAGCGTTCCGGAAAGTCTGATGATCGCGGGGCAATTCGTCTGGGCGGTGAGCGAGTTCATGCGCATGGCCCGGCATAAGAAAGACATCCAGCATGCCACAATGGCCGAAGCTGCCGTGAAGGAGATGCAAGAGGCGATTATCGCGCACGGCTGGGATGGCGAGTGGTTTGTCCGCGCCTTTGACCGGTTTGGCAAAAAGATCGGATCCAAGGAGAACGCGGAGGGGCAGATCTTCGCCGAGTCGCACGGGTGGATCGGCATGGCCTCGGTCGGCAAGGAGAACGGCATGTTGGCGCAGGCGCTGGACGCGGTCAAGCGGCGGCTCTTCTCGCGGCACGGCATCGTGCTGCAGCAGCCGGCGTACACGTCGTACAACTTCTACCTGGGCGAAATGACGTCGTACCCCCCGGGGGTCAAGGAAAACGCCGGCATTTTCTGTCAGCCCACCGGGTGGCTGACGATTGCCGAGTGTAACGTCGGGCGCGGCGACACCGCCATGGAGTACTACGCATCCATCTGCCCGGCGGAGCGGGAGGCCATCAGCGACGTCCACCGGTGTGAACCCTATGTGTACTCGCAGATGATCGCGGGGCCCGATTCCGCGCGCTTCGGCGAGGCCAAGAACTCGTGGCTGACGGGCACCGCCGCCTCGTCCTTCCTGGCCGTCTCGCAGTACATCCTGGGCATCAAGCCCGATTATGATGGCCTGCTGCTGGACCCGTGCATTCCGAAGCAATGGGAGGGCTTCCGCGTTCAGCGCCGGTTCCGTGGCGCGAACTATGATATCCGCGTGACTAATCCCTCGCATGTGAGCAAGGGCGTCAAACAAGTCACCGTGGACGGCAAGACTATCGTCGGCAGCCTGCTGCCCGATTTCAAGGACGGCAAGACGCATCGGGTGGATGTGGTGATGGGGTAGGGGACGCCCTCGCACAAGAGCCAGCGCGCCTTTGGCGTGGGACCTGCCCGCAGACAAGCCTGCGGGTGGGTTTCGAGAGGATATCGTCATGAAGGAACGGGTTCTGATAACGGGTGGAAGCGGTTTTCTGGGCATCAACCTGGTCCGGTCCCTTTTGGACAAAGGCATCACGGACATCTGCGTGCTGGATGTGGCGCCGTTTGATTATCCGGAGATCGGTCGCGTCACCTTCATGCAGGGCGACATCCGCGACCGCGCTGCGGTCGCGCGCGCGGTCGCCGGCGCTACGTGGGTCGTGCATACGGCTGCCGCACTGCCATTGTATTCGGAGGCGGATATCCTCTCCACCGACATCGACGGCACGCGCAATCTGCTGGAGGCGTCGCGCGCGGCCGGGGTGCGGCGCTTCGTTCATATTTCCAGTACGGCGGTTTATGGCATTCCCGACCATCACCCGCTGATCGAGACCGACCCGATGCAGGGGGTCGGCCCCTACGGGCGGGCCAAAATTGCGGCCGAGGATGCGTGCCTGGAATACCGGCGGAAGGGGATGTGTGTGCCGATTCTAAGACCCAAGTCGTTCATCGGCCCGGAACGGCTCGGGGTTTTTGCCCTGTTTTACGACTGGGCGCGTGACGGGCGCAACTTCCCGATGATCGGCAGCGGCAACAATCGCTATCAGTTGCTCGATGTGCACGACCTCTGCGAGGCGATCGGACTCTGCCTGACGGGGGACGCGGCGATCGTCAACGACACGTTTAACATCGGCGCCAAGGTCTTCACCACCATGAAACAGGATTATCAGGCGGTCTTGGACCGCGCTGGGTTCGGCAGGCGGATCATCGGTTTCCCGGCGCGCCCGATGATCTGGACGCTGCGCGTGCTCGAAGCCCTGCACCTGTCGCCCTTGTACAAGTGGGTGTACGAGACCGCGTGCGAGGATTCGTTCGTGAGCATCGAGAAGGCCGAGCGGGTGCTGGGTTTTGCGCCAATCTATTCCAATCGCGATGCGCTGGTGCGCAACTACGAGTGGTATCTCAAACATTTCGAGACCTTCAGAAAGGCCGCAGGTGTCTCGCACCGGGTGCCGTGGAAGCAGGGGATTCTCGGCGTCGTCAAACGGTTTTTCTAGGTGGGGCGGAGGCAAAGAAAGCGAGTGATTCATGAGTGATGCGTGTCCCTGTGCCAGTGGCAAACCGTTTGGCGAGTGTTGCGAACCCTATCTGCTGGGCCGGGCCAAGCCGCCGACGGCGGTGGCGTTGATGCGTTCGCGCTATACGGCTTATGCCATGGGCGCGATAGACTATCTGTATCAGACATCGAGCGAACGCGTCCGCAAGGAGTTTGATGCCGAGGGCAGCAAGAAATGGGCGAAGTCGGCCGAATGGACGGGCATTGAGATCATTCAGGCGACGGACGGCGGCCAGCACGACGAGCGCGGAGTGATTGAATTTCTGGCCCACTACAAGGTCAAGGAATCCGATTTCGAACATCATGAGCGGGCCGAGTTCGAGAAACGCGACGGGATCTGGGTGTTTATGGACGGCCACATCATCGGGCCCGCCCCCGTTCGGCGCGAGGCCCCCAAGGTCGGCCGCAACGACCCGTGCCCCTGCGGCAGCGGCAGGAAGCATAAGAAATGTTGCGGAACGGCGCGCGAAGCGGACGAGAAACTGAAGAACTAATCAACAGGAGATGTGACATGGAACAAACACACGTTTTCAAGACAGAAGTCCGGCAACTGCTCGATTTAGTTATTCATTCTCTCTATTCAAAAAAAGAGATCTTTCTCCGGGAGCTAATTTCCAATGCGTCTGATGCGATCGACCGGGCGCAATATGAGGGGCTTACCGACAAGACGCTGGTTGATGGCGTGACGGACTGGCGGATTGACCTGACCGTCGATAAGAAGGCGCGGACGCTGACGCTGTGCGACACGGGTATCGGCATGACACAGGCCGAGGCCGAGGAGAGCTTGGGGATGATCGCCCGTTCGGGCACCAAGACGTTCCTGCAGGCGCTCAAGGAGCAGCAGGCGTCCAACGCGCCCGAGCTGATCGGACAGTTCGGCGTGGGCTTCTACGCCGCATTCATGGTGGCCGACGCGGTGACCGTGGTCAGCCGCCGCCGTGGCGTTGCGGCCGATGCTGCGGTTCGCTGGCACTCCACCGGCGACGGCACGTACACCACGGACGCCGCGACGCGCGACGCGCCGGGAACCACAGTCACCCTGCATCTGCGCGAGGGCATGGACGACTATCTCGAGGAGTGGCGGATCAAGGCGCTGGTCAAGCAATACAGCGACTTCATCGCCCATCCCATCCGCCTGGGCAAGGACGGCAAGGAGCCCGGCGCGTCAGACGCGCCACTCAACACCATGAAGGCCCTGTGGAAGCGCGCCAAGAGCGAGGTGAAGGACGAGGATTACACCGAGTTCTACAAGCATCTCACGCATGACGGCGCCGCGCCGCTGAGAGTGATCCCCATGGCGGTCGAGGGTGCCGTCGAGTTCCGGGCGCTGCTGTTCATCCCGAGGGAAATGCCGTTTGACCTGCTCTACCGCTCGGAGCGTAAGCACGGCCTCAACCTCTACGTCCGCAATGTCTTCATCGGCGCCGATTTCGACGCCCTGCTGCCGGAATACCTCCGCTTTGTCCGCGGCGTTGTGGACTCGAGCGATCTGCCGTTAAACGTCTCGCGTGAAATCCTGCAGGACGATGCCGTGATCCGCAAGATTCGCAGCAATATCGTGGGCAAGATTCTCGCCACCCTCGCCGATATGAAGAAGGACAAGCCGGACGACTACAAGCTCTTCTTCAAGGCGTTCGGACGCATCCTCAAGGAGGGCTTCCACTTCGATTTTGAAAACAAAGCCAAGCTCCAGGAGCTCGCGCTCTTCCATGCGTCTCAGGCCGAGGGGAACGCGCCAATCTCGCTCCGGGACTATCGCGATGCCATGAAATCGACGCAGCAGGAGATCTACTATCTGATCGCCGAGAGCCTCGACGCGGCCCGCCAGTCGCCCCACCTCGAAGCGGTCCTGGCGAGCGGATGCGACGTGCTATTGCTGGTGGATCCGATCGACCAGTGGGTGGTGGATGCGCTTGACGAATACGATGGGTGTAAGTTGCGGGCGATCGACAAAGGCGATCTGGAACTCGGTTCCGACGCGGAAAAGGCCGAGGCGAAGAAGGCGATCGAGGCAGCGGGGCAGGCGTTGCGTCCGCTGCTCGACACCCTCCAGGCCCGCCTGACGGACCGGGTGCGCGAGGTGCGCGTCTCGCCGCGTCTCACCGACTCGGCCTGCTGTCTCGTCGTGGACTCCCAGGCCATGAACGCGACCATGGAGCGGTTCATGCGCGCCATGAACCAGGAGGCCCCCAAGCAACTGCGCATCCTCGAAGTGAATCCGAAACATCCCCTGATTGAGAAGATGCGCGCCATGCGCGATGCCGATGGCGCTGATCCCCGGCTCGCCGATTATGCCGATCTGCTCTTTGGCCAGG
>VGWG01000131.1 GCA_016873675.1 Lentisphaerota bacterium
GGCGCAACGGTTGAAGTGGACGGACGATCTCCGACTAAGGCGTGATCGTTTCCTCGAAAAGGCCATCTATATGAAAGGTGATGACATGGCCATGATGTACATAGAGAGCCTTGAACCCGCGTCCTTCGCATCGTTCGAGCAAGACATGCCGGCCCTCGGTTTCCTGGAGACGAATTGTTATGCCATTGCACCTCTACTTGGTCACACAAATGAATACGTTCGTAGGTTGGTCAGTGACTATTACTGGCGCGCGTATCGGGTGGAGCGTGAGCGCGCATCAATAGAGGGCCGTCTCGCCTCAGTAGACTGGCGCAAATGCGGTGCATTTTGCCCCCCGTGGTTTAATGAGGTGTTGTATCCTTTGATGGCTCGTTCTATGTTTGACCGGAGCCAGGCTGTTCAGTGGGCGGCTTACCTGTATTGCATACGTGAAACTAACGAGGGTTTTATGAAATTGGCTGCCTTGGCACGGGATCAAGGCACCAATGAGTGGGCCATGCAAAGATGGAGATTACTTTATAACAGAGGCATGACTAACGTCATACCACAAGCACTGTTTCAAGATGTCCGAAAAGCTTCGGAAGCGAAGAAAGAAGCCTTAAAAGCGAAGAAAGAAGCCATTGAGCGCATGTTCAATGAAGAAATGGAAAGAAATGAGAAATTGAAGAAAGAGACGGAGGAGAAACAACGCAACAAATGAAGAAACCATGAAGCGTAATCGCCTTCTACCTTCCGCTTTGCTGGCCGCTGTGGCCGGTATCGTATCCGTCATGATCTTTCGGAATCGGGCGCCACACGCCGAATCGAGTCGCAGACCTGGCAAGCCGATATCGGTGATCCAGACGCCGGTTGTGGCTGGTGTGCCGGATGCTGCCACGAATCAACCCGGACAAACCGGGGCCGTCGGGATTCCCGCCGAGAAACTTCCGGCTTGCTGGGCGGATTTCAGAACCCTCACCGAGCAGGAGCGCCTGAATCGGGTGACGGCGGCGATGGAGAATCATACGCTCCCGGCCGACGTGCTGGCATTCTTCGAGCAGGAGATATTCAACCGCCAGCTTTGGGCCGTGACCCGCAACAACATGGCGAATGCGCTGGTCTGGCAGGAATCGCCCAATCCCCGTCTGCACGAGCTCTTCGCCAAGATGCTGGCGGATGAATCCGAGAGCCCGGTCTGGCGGGACTACTGCTTGCAGTTTCTCTCCGAGTGCCTGGCGTCCTCATCCGATCCTGAGGCGATCAAGACCATTCTGACCCGCTACGCGCAGGGCAAGGACGGTTTGGCGGGGACGGCCATTGTGAACATCGGGTTTCAGGAAGCGGCGGGGCGGATGAAGCCGGGCGAGACGTTCAGTCAGCAACTGGAAGCGCAACTGGCCGACCCGGAGGTGGTCACCCCGACCAAGCTCAGCATCCTCGCGATGATCGGCAAGCGCAATGATGTGCGTCTCCTGCCGCTGGTTCGCACCTACGCCACGAACTCCACCGATGCCCTGCGTCGCACCGCCATCGCCACGCTGGGTCAGATCGGAACACCCGAAGACCTCCCCCTGATCCGCGCCGGCCTCACCGACCCCAACCGTTCGGTGCAACTGGCCGCCGAGGCGGCGGTGAAGGCGATGGACCGGCGCAAGTAGGGCCTGTGGCCAGAGAGAAGGAAAGCGTAAAGCGAGTGTGTGGCCCGCAGAGAGAAAAGCTGAAAACTGAAAGCTGAAAAGCGGGGTTAGGGAATGCGCACCGCGCCGGTAGGGCGGCGGCGTCTCGCCGCGCCGCAGGCCAACGGGTCAGCGCGAAGCGAGGTAGACGCTCGCCGCAGGACGAATTTTATTTCACGCCCGGTATCAGAAAAGTGTGCTACTATTCCTCCGTTCCTGTTTCTCGTCGGTTTTTCCCGAGAACACATGAAGAGCAAACTCATTTGCATCCTGGCGGCAACCCTCACAACCTGGAGCCTGAGGGCGGGGGTCAATCCGCAAATTACCGATCTCGATTTGAGCATTGCAGGCGTGGCCGACTATGACGAGTTCTATGAGCCGTCACCCAGCACCACCCCGAAAGGCCCCGGCGGATTCGTCTGTTCAAACGGGTGGCAGATGATCACGCTGAAAGCAGTCGGCGTGAACGAGCCCATGCAGACCCGGCTGAACTGGGACAGCAGCAAGATCGAAATCTGGACAGCGACAAATGGCGGGACGCAAGTCTTGAGCCCCACCAACTACTCCCCGGCATCGTCCATGCCCACGCAACTCTGGGTCAAGGGCGTCGGCGTCAGCGCCTACGGCCCCGGAAAGGACGCCAGCGGCAATTGGACGAGCTGTGGCCCCGAGCACATCACGCTGGAAGCCATCAACAACGGCGCCGATCCCGACACGCCCGGGACCTACTATGACCGGGTCGCATTCACGGTCTACCAGGTCGCCGCCATCACGGTCACGCCCAAGGGCGTGCCGGAGGACTGGACACCGCCCGATCCGGTAACCATCGGTGCGGGGGCGATCCGTTCGCCCGCCCATCAAGCCGATGTGACGATACAGGTTCTGCCCGCGGTTGCCGGGATTCCGATTGACGTCAGCTTGATCGGCGGACTGAGCCATGAGCCGGGCAAGGCGGCCGAACTGGTCATGGGGTCGCTGGCCGCGACCGGCGGCTGCGCCGCCGTCACGGTGCTGACCGGCACGAACGGCGCGATCAGCGGCGAACTCACATCGAGCGACGTGAACAACATGGACTGCACGATCCGCGCCGGCGCGACGGAAACGCGCGTGCGTTTCACCTGGGACGAGTACTTCGAGCAAGACGCATGGACCTTTGAGCCCGGCTACCTGCCCGTTCCCGGCGTGCTGACCAATCACCTGGTGTTGCGGCATCACCGGGATGGAGCCGAGAGCGCGTCAACGAACGGCATGCCGTGGAAGCCCTTCAACGGCCACGACATCCGCTTCTTCGTCGAGAAGGTGGAGTATTGGGATGCCGAGGGTAACCTCTGCGAAACAAACAACACGGCCGAGGCGCCGGCCGATCTCAGCGCGTGGGCTACGTTCCCGGAAGAACCGGTGACGACCGACGCCGACGCTTGCGTCACGCAACTGCTGACCATAGTGACCAATGCCAATCTGCAATCCGTGACCTTGGCAGCCTACGACTGGAGCGTCTGGGTCTCCCCCGCCCCTGCGGCCCCCGTCGCGCCACTCTCCGGTTTCGGGTTTAGGGCGCTGGCTGCGCCAGCCGCGCCGTTAACGTCAAGCAGTACGCGCACTGATCACACAATAGTCACTGCTGGCCAAGTTGCTTTTAGTCCCCATATTGCCTTCCAGCCTCAGGAGGTCCCATTGCACGAGGAGGGATCGTCAACGTCTGGTTTTGGCGGACTTTTGGTTATATATCTCGCCAACTTGAACGCGAACAGTGCTAATTGGACGTTCGCCATTCAGACGAATACGGCTACCGGATGGTCGACATCCGTGCCGCAGGCTGTCGCAAAAATAGATCAAGTCTTGACAGGCATACCCGGTGGAGTGAATTATATAGCCCCGAACCTAACCCCAGACAAATTTAACTTTTATCGAATAATCGTGCGTGAACCTGCCCGCTATCAGGTCAAGATCTTTTACCAATCCACTGTAAAATGGACATTCGAATTCGACACCGTTGCGGGTAAGTTAGATTTCGCCGGCTTGAATGCGCACGACCCGATAATCCTGACGACGAATAGGCTTAATTACGTCCTATTTCCGCTTACCAATTCGGCAATGGCATCTGCCAGTCTTGTGGTGACTGGCAAGGTCGTAGCAAACCTGCCAAATGGAAGTCCGAAAGATATTTACACCATTGGGCATCTGGATGCTGGGTCCAAATTTAAGTTTACTTCCATGCGGACGCCTAACTTTCAAATGTCGGGCTTGAGCGAAGGAGACAATCACGTGCTTGGAAAGTTCACGATTAAGACGAAAGGCATCCGTAAGAGAATCAATAGCATAGCCAATGGGATGATGATAGTGATTACAGATATGGCTGCGACGGAAGCCCGATCCGGATCCTTTACGAACCTGCACCTCGTCTGTCCCAACATGCATAACGCCAGCCCCACGGGAACGCTTCCCCCCGACGGCGAGAATGGGGCGCGATATTCTCCAGAGACAAGTCCGCTCTTTGTGTTCGACGAGCCAGACGAGATAGGCAAATGCCTGATGGCGTGCGAAACGCCTCGATTGACTGGATTGAGCAGTGCCTTCGTCAAGTCACTCGTGTGGAATAACGTCGAATGGGTTCATCCGTCCGTGTCCACCGTCACGTCAGTCACCTCCGAAACACCTTCTGGAGAGCCTTGGAAGACCGAGTTCCGCTACAATACGATGCCTACGCACAACAATGATTTCGGCAACAAAAACCTCGTGCTGCGGTTCAAAGACCGGCATACCTGGAAATGGGATCAACCGGTCCAGTTTCGCTTCGCCCGCACCGGAACCAACGCTGCCTCCCGCGTGATCGAGGCGGGCGTCCTTTCGACCAATTACGTCTCCGCCGGCAACCCCAACTGGTACGTCTACTGGCAGCAGGTGGCGAATCAGTTCAACTTCGGGCCGCAGACCAGAATGTCGTATACGAATTTGACGTCTGCTACAACCCCCACTGAGGGACAGTATCTGTATGTGTTGGGGTCGCCGTGGGTAGATAGCATCAGGATTTACGACGCAAATAAGTCCAGCGTGTTCAAGTTTACCACAACCATCCACCACGAGAACGGGCATCGGCAATCCATGCAACTGCCAGCGGATAAGGGCGGATGGGGTGATAATTTGGCCTATATCCTAGCAAACGATACGGACCGCGATGGCATTCGCGATTCCTGGGAGACAGCACCCGGACACGGGTCTACGTTGGGGTTCAGCGTCACAGATGAAGATGACGCAGAGGCACGCGAACTGGACAAGAAGCGGCGTGCAGCATGGGAACATGGCTGGGACTCGTTGGAAGATGCGGCGTTGGGTTTGCTAGGTGGCTTCTACACTAATCCCGGAGGGTTTGATCCCAGCACCGGACGTGGCCTGACCCCACGAAACGAGGAGCACGTCAGAGATAATCGTGACGACATAAAAGCCAAGGACTGGTCGCACGTACCAGTACCAGAGTGAGGGGTGTTCTATGCCACAAAAAGTCTGGAAACGTCGGCTACTTATTTTGGCTCTGATTGCGCTTTGTGTCTCCAGTGGCATGGTAGCGTGGCGATATTACAACAATACGTATTTGCCAATGAAAGAGGCACAGCCCATCATTCAGAAGCTCTCGACCGGCAAGAGAGAGGACATCTCTTATGCTTGTCGTGCGATCCGGGGCTATACGGGACAATATGTACCAGACGGAAAGGGTAAAACATTTAAGTTGTTTCCTATCGAAGACCACAAGCCACTCCGCGGCGTTGGCGAAGCAAAGGTCAAGCAGGTCATGTTGAACATCCTGGCAACTGAAACGAATAGGAATATCCTTTCAAGTGTTATTATTGCCTGCCAGCCGGATCGAGGGTGGGTTGATCTGGCCAACGACAGCGAAGAAGCCCGGAATATCATTTCTGACGCGCTTGGCCGTTACAACAGCCGTACTAGTGGTTTTATGTTACGTCAAGATATCGAAGGACGTTGGGAGATTGTTCAATTTGGTATAGTTGATTAGTGCCCCAAAGATTTTACAGCACGATCCACCACGGTAACAGGGTCAGACCTAGAATCTAGAATATGGTTGCGGGGTCAAGGCTGTTATGATAAGGTTCCGACATGCCACGACCTTGGCGAGTTCGGTATGCGGGAGCGAAGTATCACCTGACGGTGAGAGGGAACGGTCGCGCGGCCGTGTTTCTGGCACCCGATGACTACGCGCGGTTTTTGGAGCAACTGGACGCAGCACTGGAGGCGGACGGGGTTATCCTCTACGCCTACGTGCTCATGCCGAACCATTTCCATCTGTTCGTTGAGACGCCCCTGGGTAATGTGCAGCGGTTCATGCAACGGCTGAACACGGCGTACAGCATGTACTTTCGTTTCAAGCATGGCCGGCCGGGACACTGCTTCCAGGGTCGTTACGGGGCGAAACTGGTGGCGGGGGATCGCTACATTCTCGGGCTGACGCGCTACATCCACCTGAACCCGATTCAGGTGAAGGGGTTGGAATCGTCCCCGGCGGACAGCAGGCGGGATGTGCTGCGGGGGCAGGTGTACAGCAGCTACCGTGGGTACGCCGGTCTGGCGGATCCCGAGTCGCGGGTGGACTATCGTTGGCTGGCGATCATGGGATGCCGGTCAGATCGAGGAAACAGGCGGGCGTACCGCGGTTTCGTTGAGGCGATGCTGGGGCAGGGGGATGATTGGTTCCTGGATGAGATCGGCAAGAGCCGATACGCCATTGGCGACGAGCCATTCCGGGAAGCGACGGAAGACACGTTGCAGCACAAGCGGATGGAGCGGACGGTGACGGGAGACATTGTCTGGCCTGAGGAGCGGAGGCCGGCTCTGGAAGTCGTAGCGGAGGAGGCTGCTGATGTGCTGGGTGTCGCCCTGTCCGATGTGCGCGTCCACGGCCACCGGTTGGGCGACCGCAAGGCGCTCGTCGTGGAGTGGTGCTGTCGCCTGAGTGACGCTTCCCAACGCGCGGTGGCGTTATACGTGGGGTATGGAAGCGAGTCGGCGGCGGGGAAAGCCAGAAAGCGGGCACAAGCGGCGTTGGCGCAGGAGCCGGCATTCGTCGCCGCCGAGAAGAAACTTCTCACGCGTCTGACCGCAACACGCAAGAAAGACAGGAGTGCCAACCATGCAGGCGCAAAATCTAGTTTCTAGGTCTGACCCTGAAAGCCCCAATCTGCAATCCGTGACCTTGGCAGCCTACGACTGGAGCGTCTGGGTCTCCCCCGCCCCTGCGGCCCCCGTCGCGCCACTCTCCGGTTTCGGGTTTAGGGCGCTGGCTGCGCCAGCCGCGCCGTT
>VGWG01000132.1 GCA_016873675.1 Lentisphaerota bacterium
TCCGGCGGCAGTGCGGACAGATTGGCCAAGGTCCGCTTGATGGTGCGCCCGCCCGCGCGGTGGTCTGCGCGCAGCAACACGGCGGGCGGGGACGAGCGATTCGGAACGATGTCGATGTACATGGGGATACGATACGCAATTCGACTTTCGATGTCCAATAAATAATTTGGATATATTATATATTACATGGGCGCAGATGGAACGAGAAATGCTGCGGCTTACGGCGCGTAAATAGGCTTCAGTCAACGGGTTGTGAGCATAAAATGAGCATCAAAGAGGCTGGAACTTCAGTCTAGAACATCAAGCACGGAAAACCCGTCTTCTATATAGCCCCTCTTTACTGGCGATCATCATTATCGCGCGCTTCGACGGCCTGTTTCGTCAGCAGGGCGACATCGCGGCTGAGTTCGGGCGGCAGGATGGAGATCTGCATCACCGGCTGATTGAGAATGCGGAGTGCCTCCTGCGTCCGCCCTTGCGCGACGCATACGCGGGCGAGGGTGAGGTGGAGGCGCGGATCGCGCTCGCAAAGCGTGATCGCGCGCGAAGCCGCTTGGGCGGCCTCGTCCAGTCGGCCGAGGTCCAGGAGCACGCACGCCAGCGTGTCCCATGCGGCGAAGGAGGTGTCGTCTTGCGCGAGCGCCGCTCGCGCCTCACGCTCCGCATCCTCAAGCCGCTTCAGCCGGCGGAGCGTTTCGGCCAAATCGTTATGCGCCAGGGCCGTCGGCAGGGTGGCTAAGCTGCGGCGGAAGAGGGTCTCGGCCTGAGCCAGCTCGCCGCGCTCCAGCAGCACTGTGGCGAGGAGATAATTGGCGAAAGCGTGATGGGGTTCTGCGCGCAGCACGGCGCTCGCGTCGCTTTCGCGGTCGGCGAGGCTGCCGTAGTCGAAGACCAATTGCATCCAGTCGTCGCGGATGACGGCGAGGTCCGGGCGCAGCCGTAGCGCGTGCAAGAGGCTCGCGCGGGAGCCGGCGAAATCGACGGGCTGCTTGACGCGCAGCAGTTTTGCGCGCACCAAGTGGATCAGGACGTGATCGCCGGGGCCCACCGCCTTGACCATGGCAGGCACCACGCGGCGTTCAACTTCGCTCGTTTGATTCTGACGTAACAAGAGATCCGCCAGCAGCGCCAAGGCCTCGATGTTGGGCACATCGGCGTCGGTCATCGCGCGCAGTTGCGCGAGCGCCTCGTCGGAACGACCGGCGGCGACGAGCCTCGCGACGGTCGGAATGGTCAGCGCCTTTTCAGGGGCACCAGCGCTGCGGGCGGCTTCGAGCCACGTGTTTGCCTCTTCGTGTCGCCCGCGGGCCAAAGCGACCGATGCCAGGCCGGCCATTGCAGCAGCGTCGTTGGGCCGGGCCGCCAAGACCTCGCGGTAGGCCTGCTCGCCTTCGTCCGCGCGTCCCTGTCGCATGGCCAAGCTGGCGAGCTGCTCGTGTATGGGGACATTGTTCGTGCCGAGTTGCAGGGCGCGGGCGAATTCAGATCGGGCCAATTCCATCTGCCCGCTGCTCGCCAGAGAGGCGCCGTACGAGGTGAGAACCCCGGGTTGGCGAATATCTCCGTAGGCCCGCACGATGATCGGAAGCGGCGGGACCCGCTTCTCCTCTTTGAGCCGCGCCGTCAGCGCGCGCGTCACCTCGGCCTGAGCCTCTCCCTCCGTCAGCGCGTAGTGGTTCAACATCGCACTGAGGTTGCGGGCGTCGATCTCGCGCGCCGCAGCAAAGGCCTCGCAAGCCTCTTCGGGGCGTTCGAGGTCGGTGAGCACGACACCCAGATTATTCGCCTGACGCCCGGCCTCGCGCCGCAAGACAGTCTGGAAACGGGCGAGCCCAAACGGCATGGATTCGTCCGAAGCCAACACGCGAGCCATGCGTTTCCAATAGGCCCGATTCGGGCCTAGTAGATCGCGGTCGCGCAATGCGTCCAAATCGCGTACACCGCTCACTGCAAACCCCTCGGGAATCGGCCGATAGCCTGCGAGGGTCCAGAATTCGGGAACACCCACGATCAGCAGTCGATCCTGTGCCTTCGGGTCGATCGCCAGGCACTCCTGAACGAAGGATTCCGGACCACGCGCAAGGGCATTATGCAACAGCGCGCGATGTTCAGCAAAAGCCGGTTCTGCCTCGATCAACGCCTTCATGCGACGCGACCAGCTCGCGCTCGTCCCGTCGGCCAGGCTGACGAGCCGGAGATCAATCCGCCGCTTGCGCGCCAGGATCAGCAGGTGGTTGTCCAGCATCCCATTGCTCACAATCCACGTGCGCCCCCCCAGTCGATCCAACACATCCTGCGCCAGCGTATCGACAAACGCGCCCTTGCGGCCGTCGGCCACACCCCAGTTGAGGAACGCCGCCACCAGGATCACCACGATGGGTGGCGCGGCCAAGCCGAGGCTGAGCGTCATGATCGCCCGATGCGACCGAGGCACGGGCTCGACATCGGGCTGGAGCTTGACATCGGGCTGGGTCTCGACGGTGTCTCGCGGCACATAGAGCATCATCCAGTAAGCGACCAAATAGCCGATCACCGCCGCAACGGCCAGCGCGGCGGGAACCGGGAGGTAGAGGGTGGTGCGGGCCAGGTCCCAGGGCGTGAAAGGCGCATTGAGAAGGCATAAGGCTGCGGCTACGGTCAGCGCCACGTGAAGGAGGATCAAGCTGACGGACCGCCCCCCAAAGGCGCGCTTCGCGGTGCCGATCATCACCATGAGCGGAGTGAACACTAACCACATGATCCATGCCCAGCCGGACCGCGGCAGGGCATTGCCGAGCATGGCATAATGCGCGCGCAGCACGTCGCCGACGACAGACCGCACACCGGGTGCCACGCCGTCGGCCTGCGCACGCACGAGCCACACCAACAGAAACCCCGTCCCCGCGCCGACCACAGCCGCCAGCAGACTGACCACCGCATGCCGCTCCCAGGCCATGATCACGCGGATTCGGTTCCGGATCAGCAACAAGAAGAGCACCGGTGCCAGCGGCAAAAAGATCTCGGATTCCACACATCCCAGCCCGCACAGGGCAGCAGCCGCAAGGGCGCGCATCCACGAAGGCCGTTCTGCGTGCGCCAGCATCAGCGCAACGGTAAGCAACAGGAGCAACACATCAAAGGGATGGGGCGTCAGCCGGGTGGCAGCCGTCCAGAAGGGCGCGCTGACGGCCAGCGCCAACGCCGCGCACCACCCGCCGATTCTGGCCGCAAGCGCCACGTGACGGTCGTAATCCCCGCGCTCGCTGACCTGCGAAAGCGCCGCTTCGTACGACTGGCCGGGAAGGAACGCCTGCTCCGATTTCTCGTCAACATCCCCATCTGTCGGCCGCATCGGCTCAAACAAACCATCCCATCCATGGCGTAATATCGAGAGCATCCATCGCTTCATGATCAGCCCCAAAAGGCCAATCGCACCTGCGGCGCACACCGCTGAGAAAAGGTTGAGCCGCAACGCCAAGGGAAACAGGGGCACATGGGCCAGCCACCCCGTCAACAGCTTCCAGAGCGGATGCGCTGCCATACTATCGGGAGCCAACCCGGCCGCCGAGGCGATGTGAGCCGCCGGCAAACCGGGATAAGCCCCTCGCGACAGCGTCACGCAATAGAGAATCAACGCCAAGAATCCGGGTATGATCGACCCACGCATACGCCACAGCGCAGGCGGAACGGCCGAAAGGGGTTTCGTTTCGTTCATAACTCAGTCCTGTTTGTATAGACACCTGATCCCAGCACCCTCGCCTCCCGTGTGCGAAGCCATTGCCGAAGGGGCTGTACTCCGGTTGCTCTCTAGCAAACACCTGAGCAGGGTTTTCCGAGAGCGTTTGCGATTATACAACAAACAGGCGTAAAGAAATGATGGAATTTTTTGCGTGTGCCTGTACCAGATTTACGGGTGTGTGTGTTTCTAAATTTGTGCTTGCGCGAATTCCGACTCTTTGCTAACTTTGAGCCCAACAGGAGAGAAATGTCTTCTCCTCTGCTGAAGGGTATCTGGTTTGGAGAAACGTGTGAAAAAACAGATTATTGCCTCCTTGGCCTTGCTGGCCGTCACCGGGGTTGTACATGCCGCGACCATTACGCAGAATTTCACCACTGGGCAGATCTCGCCCGGGTCAAACACAAAGTCGACTTTCACTGTAAACAAATTCGACACCGCCCTCGGCACGCTGACGTCGGTGACGATTGCCGTCAGCCTTGATTCTTGGGGAGGCTACTACGCTGTGGAGAATATCACAGCGCCTTCGGTGTCTGTGAGTGGAACATTGCAGCAAGGCATCAGCGCATTGATCACAGGAAGTCGCGTGCCCGCGTCGCTGGACAACACGTTGTTCTCTGGTCAAACCAAGGAGTACACGCTGGCGGCCAACGGAAATACTGATAGAATCGACGGGCCTGTTTATGCTAGCCGCAACCAGACCGGACCGAATATCGGCGACGTAGACTCGGAGGATTTTGCATTATACGAAGGTTTGGGGACGTATGTGATTTCGTTCTATAGCTCGCAGGCGAGTTCGCACACCGCCAGTGGAGCCGTGCGTGGAACGTTCGAGTCTGGGATGTCAGAGGGTTTCCTGACTGTGACATACAATTACACTCCTGTTCCGGAGCCGACGAGCATGGCTCTGTTGGCGCTGGGTTGCGCGGCTATTGGCCTGCGCCGTCGTTTGCCCAAGAAAGCCTGATCGCCCCTGCTATCGGCAAAAAGATGCGACGCACACGCGTCGCATCTTTTTTTTTATCGTCCACCGCTCTCGTCGCCCGCTCTTGTGAGCCGAAGCGCTCAGTCCTCATACAGGCAGCCCGTGCTCATGGGTTGCACGAGATCCCGTAAACGAGCGGCAAAGAATCGCGCCCAATTTTAGCCCGAGTTCGCCAGTTGCGCCCTTTTCTTGCTCATAACCAGTTGCAAATGAACAAAACGTTCTAAAAAGTCTGTACTACATTTTCAATCATTTTCGGTATCTGGGGCACATTCAATCCCAGACGATCCAACAGCATCGCCAGCGGTTTCTCCGGTTTTGAGACGACCCGCAGGCGGAGGTCTACGCCGGTGTCGGTCGGCAGTGTGAGGTCCATCGCATGCATCCGGTCCATCTCCAGAAGGAGTTGGCGGGCGCAGGTGCCGAGACCCTTGGACGCCATCCACTGTTCGAGCGTGCGCCACATGGCCAGTGCCAAGAAGCAGACAAGGATATGGGCGTCGACGCGGTGTTCGTTCTGGTGGAAGACGGGCCTCAGGGCCAGGTCGCTCTTGGACGTGCGGAACGCCGCCTCTGCCTGGGTGAGTTGGATGTACCACTTCCAGAGTTCGGCGGGATCCTCGGAGACATGGTTGGTCCGCAGCAGGTAGGCGCCGTGGGCCAGCGAGGACCAGTCCATCCGTTCGGCGCGCTCGGCCACGCGCAGCGCACAGGCGCGGCCGTCGGCGTCTCTGGCGACCGCGACGTCGAAGACCCGGTCCGCAGCCGGGTTGCGCCCCAGCCAGCGGCCGATCCGGCGCTCGACCTTCTGCGCGTCGGACGATGGCCGTTTGCGCAGCCCGGCGTCGATCTTGTCCAGCGCCTTGCGCAGCCGCCCGATCTGACGTTCCAGCATGGCGCGCTCCTTGGCGGCCCGGTCGCGGCTGCGGCAGAGCACGAAACGCTCGTCCGCGCCGTCTGGGGACGCCGCCAGCTTGACCTCCAGTCCCTCGCGGATCGTTTGCCAACCGTCGGCGTCCAGCAGTTCCGCCTCGTGCCTGCGCAGCATGCTCTTCGGCGTGCCGACCAGATAGCGGGCGCCGCGTCCTCGGAGGAAATCCAGGTTGTCCTCGCTGACGATGCCGCGGTCAGTCACCCACACCCGGTTGGCCTTCCCGTACTTTCGCTCCATCATCTCCACGATTTCTTCGAGCGTCGTGACGTCCGTACGGTTGCCGGCGAAGACCTCATAGCCGACGGGCAGCCCCTCCCGCGTCACGACCAGGCCGACGCACACCTGCTTGCAGTCGGGGCGGTTGTCGCGCGAATAGCCCCGCGCCGCCTTCGGATTCGCATCCGCCTCCCCCTCGAAATAGGTGCTCGTCACGTCGTAGAGCAGGAAGTCGTACCCCGTGCCAAACCATGAGCCCCATCGTTCCTGCAGGTGGCGGCAGATCGCGTCCTTGTGCCCGAGCAGCTCGTCCAGCCCCCGGTACAGGCGGCTCTCGTTCATCCGTTCTGCGGGCACCCCCAGCAGGTCTGGCAGCGCTGTGCCCACGTACCACCGTTCGGAGACGCCCAACTCGCTCGTCTGCCCGCAGAACCGGCCCGCCGTCAAAACGCACGCCACCAGATCCCATCCGGCCTGCTCCCGTCCCGCCGACATCAGGCCTGCCAGCAGCCGGTGCAGCCCGAGCCGCCGCCACACGGCCAGTGCCGCCCAGATCCGCCCGAACTCCCGCACCCGTTCCACGCGCACACCGCGCACGTTGATCCGTCGCCACTCCGGCCCGGCATCCGAGCCAAGGCCCGGCAAAGCGGGCTGCCGGGGCGACTCCGCCTCACGCCCCTCAAGCATCGCGTCGACGTCGGACCAGCCGTATTCCTTTCGCGCCTCGCCCTCGTCGAGCTTGCCCAGATAGGCGACCGTCTCGTGGCGCGGCCCCGACGCCGTGCGTACCGTGCGCGCCAGTTCCCAGTACTCGTAACGCTCCCCGTTCTTCGTCCTTGTCCGTCGCTTTAAACTGAAGTTCCAGCCTCTTTGCGATGCTCTGCCCATGCTCATCTTGTTGTCAAGCAACAAGATACACTTCAAGCGACGCGCACTTTCCCGTTCCG
>VGWG01000133.1 GCA_016873675.1 Lentisphaerota bacterium
CCGTTATCGGTATCCTTATACCATGTCTCATGTTATTTTTGAGGTATACTAAAATGTCGGTGCAGGAAAAGGAAGACGATATGGCAACAGATGATCGTATCAAGTCGATTCGGAGAGAATATCCGGCCAGAATCCCCGTCAGCGTAGGAATCCTACCCGCCGCCTGGATGAAACATCGGGAGGTTTTGAACGCGATCGTTCGCGAACACCCGATCCTGTTCGGCAAGCACACAGACGAGAGGGATTACGATGCCGTCTGGAGCAGAACCTATGTCGAAGGCGAGCATATAGATGTCTGGGGTTGCACTTGGAGCAATGTCAAAACAGGAATGGAAGCCATCGTCACGGGACACCCAGCACCCACACGAGAGTCAGTCCGCACTCTGGCCATCCCCGACAAGGATGACGGCATGCCACACGGGTTCATGTATCTGCGTCTTGCGGACATTCGCGGGTTTGAGGAAGCCATGATGGACTTTGCCGAGGAACCTCCCGAGCTGCAGATGCTTCTCGATAAGGTTCTCCAATACAACCTTCGGCAGGTGAGGAGGCGACTGGACGCAATCACCGACACCGGACAGATCGTCTGCTTTGGTGACGACCTGGGCATGCAGACCAGTCTCCCCATCAGCCCCGAGAAATGGCGCAAACTTCTCAAGCCGTGCTTCTCCAGTATCTACCAGCCGGTTCGAGCCGCCGGACACTATGTGCACATGCATACGGACGGACACATTCTCGAAATCATCCCGGATCTCGTGGACTGCGGCGTGAATGTGGTCAATCCGCAGGTGGGCGCCAATGGACTGGAGAATCTTGCCCGGGTCTGCAAGGGTAAGGTCTGCGTTGACCTCGATCTGAACCGTCAAATGTTTCCATTCTGGAAGCCAGGCGATATTGACGCGCATGTGCGGGAGGCGGTAGAGGTGCTCGGTTCGCCGGCAGGGGGACTATGGCTCAAGGCCGAGATCGGAGAAGACGTCCCCCTGGAGAATATCGAGGCCATCTGCGTGGCCCTTGAGACCCACAGTCACTACTATGACACCGAACAACGGTGTCCATGATAGCCTCGGCCCGCGGGCATCGGCATCATGACGCCGGACATTCACCCCTCTCCAGCGCTCGCATGGCGTCGATTTCGCGCACGATCCGGCCGATGCCGGCAAGATGCTGAGCGATGCACAGGAGCTTTTTAATTTAGATGGCACGCCCTTTTTATTACACTGCGGGGCATGGCGCATCACGTCTACCGTGACTGGAAGCCCCACGCCTCGCCGCTGTGACGGCATTTTGACGCCTTTCTCGCCGTCTACAAGGCGCACTAGAATCTAGAAATTGGCGGATCGACAAGGGGACACCTTTTTTTCCGCTCTCAGCTTTCCGTTCTCTTCCTCAGTCTGCCTCACCCGCCTGCTCGCTGTTTACACGTGCAGGTTGCCCGACACAAACACAACCTTGTGCTTACGCGAGATGAGGTTAGCCGCTATGCGGCCCGATTCATAGATGGTGGGCAGGCCGCTCCCCGGATGGGTGCCTCCGCCCACGAGGTAGCAGTTGTCCAGTTCTTCGAACTGATTGTGCGGCCGCCAGTAGATCATCTGGCTGATGTTGTGCGCCAGATTGAACGTGGCTCCGGCGTAGCAGTTGTAACGGTCCTTCCAGTCCCCGGGAACGATCACCTGCTCTTCGCGTATATGCTCGCGCAGCCCTCTCATTCCCGCCCGTGATTCCATCTTCGACAACACGTTCTCACGGAAAGATCCGGCATCCTTCTCCCAGTCCGGCTTTCCGCGCAGGTTGGGGACGGGCACCAGCACGTAGATCGCGGAATGCCCTTTCGGCGCCACCTGAGGGTCGGTGACCACCGAGTTCCTGATATAGAACGAAATATCGTTTGTGAGCCTGTCGCCCCGGAAAATAGCGTTGACGTTCGACCGATAGTCTTCGGCAAAAAATATCGTGTGATGCCTCAGATCGTAGACCGTGTCCAGCCCGAGATAGAGCATAAACGTTGAGCACGAATACTTGGTTTTCTCAAGCCGTCTCGGCGTGTACGTTCTCAAGACACCGGGGTCGAAAAGGGTGGTCGCGGCATATCCGAAGTCCGCGTTCAGCACCACGTCGTCTGCTTCAATCTTTTCACCGTCTTCCAACTCCACGCCAACCGCTTTGCGGCCCTTGACCAGCACCCGCTTGACCGGGCGAACGCACTGAACAACCGCCCCGTTTCGGACGGCCACCTCGGACATTGCCTCGGAAATGCGGCTCAACCCGCCGGTAACATGGAAAATTCCGTAGGCGTGTTCAATGTACGGAATCATCGCGAACAGGCCCGGGCATTCCCACGGCGACATCCCGAGATATTTGGACTGGAAGGTGAAAGACAGGGCAAGCTTTTCGTCACCGTATACCCTGTGCATGATATCGAACAGGGACCGGCCCAGGCCGAGCGACGGTATGGCTTTAAGCAGGTCTGGATGCAGGAGGGTAACGGCCCTGTGGTACGACTTCTGAAGACAGGGGAAGAGCCGCTTGAATCGGGTCCGCTCCTGTTCGACAAACCGGTCATACTGCGCGCCGTGCCCTGGAAAGCACCGTTCAATTTCATCCTTCATCCGCTCAGGATCATTGTACGCTTCGATCTGCCGGTCTTTGAATGCCAGGCGGTACATCGGGTCCAGGCGGGGTGTCTCCAGCTCCGCATGCGTGCTGGTTCCCGACTCCTTGAACACCTCGTCCAGGACGTCTTTCAACATCAGGAATGTCGGCCCCGTATCAAACACGTACGGGCCCAACTGGAGCGTGGCGTTTCGTCCTCCCACACGGTCCTTGGCTTCAACGACGGTCACTTTAAACCCGCGGTTTGCCAGGATCATGGCGCAGGTCAGCCCCCCGGGACCTGCTCCCACGATTACAATATGCTTGGATTCTGAACGACTCATGGCTGACTACTCCTCTGACTGCATCACAGCTTGAAACGCCAGTATGTGCGGCTTCATGTCTTCAATCAGTCTGGCCTCCGGCCTGCAACGCAAGACCATCCCGTCAAGGTACATCATGCTCTTGATAATTGAAAACATTCCTTTTTCGAAAACCATTCCGCAGTTTACCGCAAGCTTGATGGTCTCCATCATCTGGCGCGTCAGGCTGGCTTCGGATACGGTCTTGCCCCGGAAATCCCTGTAGAGCGCGTTGAACCTGCGTTCAAACGTGTGGAGCCTGCTCCCGCTGATCCCTGTTTCCGCCATTTCATTCATGCGCCTCACACAGTCCGGATAATCGTACGTGCAAAGAGCCACAAAGAAATTGAATAACCCGCGCCGTATGCGCCTGCCAACCCGGCTGACAGCGCCCGTGTCGATGAGGCAGAGCGTGCCGTCAGGCCGGAGCATGATGTTGCCGGGATGGATATCGCCGTGGAATACGCCCGGCGCAAACAAAAACAGGCCGTGGATGCCAAACACCTGCAGGAGTTTTTCGTAGGGCAGTTCGCCCCGCGCCAGCAGCCTGTCAAAGGTGGACCCCTCAACAAACTCGCCAACAAGAATTCCGGGGCCGGACAGTTCAGGATACAGTCTGGCGAAACGGAGCGCAGAAAGGTCGTACGTGCCGCTGTAGTCCGCAGCTATCTTCTTGAGCGTTTGCTGGCCGGCGATTTCGTTGCGCAAATCCAGCTCGTTGATCGTGTAGTCTTCGATATGGGCCAGCACACCCAGCGGATCGAACACCTTGCGCAGTTTGGGATACACCACCAGCACGACCCGCATCAGCCGGCGAAGCCGGGCGAGATCGGCGAGGAAGCGCTCCCGAAAATCCTCCTTGATGATCTTCACCGCCAGCGGCGTTCCGTCCGCATGCCTCGCGCGATGAACCTGGCCGATCGAGGCCGAGGCCACCGGCGTCTCGTCGAAATCCCGGACCGACTCGTGCCAGGATGGATCAACCCGTTTGGCGAGAATCGCACGCACATTCTCCGGCGGCACTGACGACGCCTGCCCGAAAAGCTTGGCAAGCTCCAGGCAGACCGATTCATCAAGAAAATCGACCCGGAGCGCGTAGTGCTGGGCAATTTTAACCGCAAGCAGGCCCTGCGACTGAATCCAGTCCAGATCAGGCAGATGCTGCCCGTGTATCTGCTTCAGGAGCCTGATGAAACCGATTGAATTCATACTAAATCCAGAGGCATCCGAGGACCGCGCGCGTCATCAGTCCACAGGATAGATCATTTCGACGTCAACAGCGATGCGATTCGTTCCCACCGCAAATGCCGACCCCTTGAATCGTGGCGGCCCGGATTGAATGTCCGTTGGCCTGTAGAGTCCATAGCCTTCTTTGGGCCTTCCGAAGAACCGGCTATTCATCCTCCCATCGCCGTTCTCGTCATGACACACCGCCACCGCGTAAACGCCCGGCGGCACGTTGGTAAACGTCACCCGCGCCATCCTTCCGGTGATGTTCAACGTCAGGGCCTGCATCGCCAGTTCAGGCCTCGCCGGAAAACCATCAGCCCTCGAAAACAGGGACGCCAGCAGCTGTCCTTTTACATCGCGCAAGCCGTTGACCGTGACGCTGACCGTCTCACCCGAGCCAAACGCATCTGCCGGCAGGATCACTGCAGCGGCAAAGAAGAAAATCCCCGCAAGCCTGGCCGGATGGTCGAGCATCTTGAGTCCTGTGAATACCGAGCGTGCAGAACCCACGAAGGTGGTTATGCACGCCCCTGCTGTGGGTTGTTCATGGCGTCCACCAAGCCGTCCAGAGTCCGCCCGGCGGGCCGACGGGGCCGAAGGGACAGGCGAACCCATGCCGTAAAGATAGGCCGAAACGGGTGGCTCGTCAAGCGCATTGGATAAATAGTGAATGGCGGGCTTGGCATCAGGCGGGGGGCGTGGTATAACGTGCTTCGTGAGAAGGTGGGTCTCGTGGCCGTGGCGACCGCGCTGGCATGGGCGGCAACTCGCCGCAGTCGAACGTTGTGGCCTCGTTCGCGGGCGCGTTCAGGTACGATGTGTGTGGGACGGTGTTTAATCCGACGGGTCTGTCCGGTCCGGTTGTTTGAAGGGATGAAAGATGAGAAAGATTCAGATTCTGGGCACAGGATGCCCGAAGTGCAAGACGCTGATGGAGAATGCGGCCGCTGCGGTCGAGGCGGCGGGTGTCGAAGCGACGGTCGAGAAGGTCGACAAGATTGGCGACATCATGCGTTTCGGTGTGATGATGACCCCCGCGCTCGTGATTGACGGCGTTGTGAAGAACGTGGGCAAGGTGCTGAGTGTGGAGGACATCAAAAAGTTGCTCCTGTAGGAAGGCGTGAGATGAAAGATGTGAAACTGTTTATGTTTGACGGGTGTCCGCACTGTAAAAAGGCGCTGGAGCTGGTGGCCGAGATTCTGGCCGCACATCCGGAATATGCCCTAATTCCGTTCACCGTGATTGATGAGCGCAAGCATCCGGAAATCGCTGAAAAATACGACTATTTCTACGTGCCGACCTTTTATACAGGCGACGTGAAAATGATGGAGGGCGCTCCCACCAGACACGCTATCACGCAGGCGTTTGCAGCCGCCTGCGTGTGACCGCGCCTCGAGCGGCGCGGTCTTTTCCCTTCAACGGGGACCATCACGCGGTCATGGTCTTGATCCGGTGCTGAACAGCCCCGAGTGCGCGGAGGTCGTCTTGCTGCTGGGGGGTGAGGAAAATCGGCTTGCCGACGATGGCTGCGGCGATCATCGACTTGGCGGCGTCCTCGACGACGAGGCAGCGGTAGTAGGCTTGCTTCATGTTGGCGCCGGTGGCGATCATGCCATGGTTGGCCATGAAGAGGGTGTCAACGGTCTTGTGCGCTTCCGAGACGGCATCGGCGAGTGCGTCCGTGGTGGGCGTGACATAGGGGATCGAGCCGACGCGGCCGAGGTCGCAGACGAACTCCGCGAACATCGGCTTGAGCTCGGCGCCGGAGCTGAAGATGCCGGAGGCCCACGGCGAATGGGTGTGAAAGACCGCGTGGATGTCGGGGCGGTTGCGGTAGATGCCGAGGTGCATGCTGTATTCACTGGTCGGCCGGTGCCGACCGGCGATCTGCTTGCCGCTGGCGAGTTCGAGACCGCAGAGGTCATCGGGGGTGATGTCGTCCATGGCCAGCCCGCTGGGCTTCATCCAGATGATGCCCTGGTCCCGTGCGCTGATATTGCCGCCGGCGCCGGCAACGAGGCCGGCGCGGGCGATCTTGATGCCGTAGGCGACGAGGTCTTCTTTAACGCTCATGGAGGCTCCCTGTGGGGTGAGTTCAGGTGTTGGATCAGGCGCGCTTGACGAGCACAGCGGTTTCGTAGGATTTGATCTGGGGGAGCCAGCGGCCGTCCCCCGGGACATTCTGCCGCCGACAGAATTCGGACCAGACGGCGCCGAGCGGCAGGAGCTTGTTTTCCTCCTGCAGCGCCAGGCGGGTGGTGAAGTCGGACGCCGCCTCGGCCTGGCGCATCGGGGCATACGGTTCGAGGAGGGCGGCCAGGAGGGCCTTGCGGGCGTTGCGAATGCCGATGATCCACGCGGCGAGGCGGTTGATCGAGGCGTCAAAATAATCCATGCTCACCGCCACGCGCGGGAGAAAGCCGCCGCGGACGATCTCCTGAAAGATGACCAGCAT
>VGWG01000134.1 GCA_016873675.1 Lentisphaerota bacterium
TTCCGAATGACCCGCGATTCAGCGAGCTGTACGGGATGCACAACACCAGCCAGATCGCAGCCACCGGCACGGTGGTTTCGGCCACGAACACGGTGTCCGGATCGGCGATCGCCTTTTCCCCGGTCACGAACGGCGTGACCGGCACGCTGCACCACTGCGGGATCGGGAATCCTGGCGACTTCCCGGCGGGGGTCAGCAACAACATCGCCCTGATCCAGCGCGGAACGCTGCCCTTCGCGGAGAAGGCGGCCAACGCCACGGCGAAGGGCGCGAAGGCCGTGATCATCTATAACAACGTCTACGGCGACTTCTTGGGGACGTTCCAGGTAGCCGGCGACTGGCTGCCGTCGCTGACGATATCGCAAGAGAATGGGGCGATGCTGTTGACGCAGACGAACACAGATGTGACCGTGACGGTTAACGGCTGCAAGTTCGACGCTGACATTGACGCGCCCGAAGCGTGGGACATCTCCACCGGCAGCACGAATATCGTGGTGGGCGTCATCGACACCGGCATTGACTACACCCACCCCGACCTGGCGTCGAACATGTGGGTCAACACGGCTGAACTGAATGGAACCCCGGGCGTGGACGACGACGGCAACGGGTTCGTGGACGACATACACGGCTACGACTTCGCCAACGATGACGGGAATCCCATGGACGATCACTTCCACGGCACGCACTGCGCCGGCACCATCGGCGGCGTCGGCAACAACGGCATCGGCGTGGCGGGTGTGTGCTGGACCGTGCGTATGATGGGCCTGAAGTTCCTCAATGCGGAAGGCTCCGGAGCGTTGTCCGACGCCATGGAGGCGATCTACTATGCGACCGCAAACGGCGCGAAACTGACCTCGAACTCCTGGGGCGGCGGCGGTTATGACGATGCGCTGCGCGACGCGATCGCCGATGCGGGCAATCACGGCCTTCTCTTCGTGGCGGCGGCCGGGAACTCGGCCGGTAACAACGATGTGCTCCCCACCTATCCCGGCAGTTACGACTGCTCGAACATCATTGCCGTGGCCGCCACGGACAACAACGATGCGCTGGCCAGTTTCTCCTGCTATGGCGCCACGAGTGTGGATATCGGCGCGCCGGGCGTGGACATCCTCAGTTGCTTCCCGACCTACAAGACCCAGGCCATGACGGATGGCGGGTATCCGACCAACTACAACACGATCAGCGGCACGTCAATGGCCACGCCGGCTGTGGCTGGCGCGTGCGCGCTGCTGGCGTTGGTGCATCCTGAACTGACCCTGGCCCAGTGGCGGGCGCAACTCCTGCTCCAGGCCGATCCCGTCCCGGCCCTGGCGGGCAAATGCTTCACCGGCGCGCGCCTGAATGTCTTCCAGGCGTTGACGGTCTCGACCTCGCCGATCCTGCGCCTGTGGAGCACGAGCGTCACCGATCCGGCGCCCGGCGGCAACGGCGATGGCCTGATCACTCCCGGCGAAACAGGAAAAGTCTCCGTGGTGTTGATGAACGGCGGCATGAACACGGCCACGGGGGTCACCGCGACGTTGACGACGACCAATCCCGTGGTCACGGTCATCTCCAACACCGTGACCGTCGGTGATATCGCGCAATTCAGCCAAAAACAGGCGATCAACGACTTTGTCGTCTCGGTCGCCACCGACTGCCCGCCGCAAATGGTCTCGTTCCAGATGGTCGCGACGGACACCGCTGGCGGCGCATGGACCAACACGCTCCTAGTCCGGGTGCGCGGCATGAGCAGCATCTCCGGCACGGTGACTTTCAACGGGGCGCCTGCAGAAGGTTACAAGGTCTCCTATGACGGCCGTAGCAAGTACGTCTTAACCGACAACGAGGGCCATTACTCGATCGACGTACTGGACGGAACCTACTTCGTGTACGTGATGCATCCGACGATTGAAAACCTGTTCACCGAGATGGTAACGGTGACCGTGCCGCCAGCCGCCACCAATATTAATTTCGACATGCTGTCGGCAACGATCTCAGGCCGTGTGACAGACGCCCGGACCGGAAATCCGCTGACGGGCGCCACTGTGGATTACTATGTTTCGGGGCCCGCCGGTGAGCCACCTTGGTACAACTCGTGGTTGCTGCGCGGATCCACGACGGTGGACACGAATGGCGAGTACTCCCTGATCGCGGCCATGGGCGAGCCGTCCACGGTGTTTGTCACGGCCTGGGCCGCCGGCTACTCCAACCCGGCCCCGCGCGAGTTGGTGTTGCCGCCCGGCACCCAGAATGTGGACTTTGCGATGTCCGCGCCGTACGTCAACATCGGCATCACGCCGGCAGCGGTTGACGCGGTCGGCGTGCTCGGGCAGACGATCACCCAGACGCTCGTCATCGCCAACTCCGGCGGGGCCAGCCTCCCCTGGACGCTCTGGAACGAAAGCGACGAGGGGACCGCAACCGCCGGGCAGAAGATACGCACCATCAAGGTGGCGCCCGAATGTTTTTCGCCGTTCGGCTCTGCGTTCGACGGCAGTGCGCTCTGCCTGGTTCAGGACTCGAATCCGAAGGGCTTCTTTCGGCTCAACCCCACCAGCGGTGCCTTGCTGAATGCGTGGACCGATCCGGAAGTCAGGAATATCACGCCGAATGTCTGGTGGGGATTGGACTGGGATGGCATGAACTTCTGGTTCTCGGATACGATCTCCAAGAAGGTTGTCACCGTTGACCCAACGACGCACCAGCCGGTGAAGTCACTGGACGTCCTGCAGAACGAGGCGAATAATCAGGCTGACATTGTGTTGGGCGGAGGCTACCTGTGGGCGCTAACGTCAGACGAGAAAGTGCACAAACTGGATCCGCGCACTGGCGCCACACTGGCCTCCTTGCAGTTGCCTCTGCCCGAGGCTTCCGCGCTGGAGTATTTCAGCGGCGCGCTCTGGGTATTGGCCGGCAGCAAAATCTATAAGGTAGGTCCCACGGACGGCCGCATAATCCGCAGTTTCAACTCGCCACACCAGTACGCAGCTGACTTGGCCAAGGACAGGGCCGGAAACCTTTGGGTGTTGAAATCTGAATATGCGAATTCCTATGCCTACCTGTTGCGAATCGGCACGGCCCCGTGGCTGACGCAGAGCGCTACGTCGGGCACGGCGCCGGCCGGCGGCAGCAACACGGTGCAGGTGACATTGAACACGACAACGGCCGGGGTGGGCATTCACACCGCCATGGTCAGCGTCGCCTCCAGCGATCCGGATGAACCGGAGAAACTGGTGCCCGTCACCTTCCTGGTCACGGCAACCCTGCCGCCGGTCATTGACACCCCGGCCGCGGCAACCCCGAACCCCGTGACGCTTCCCGCCACGGCTGCGCTCAGCGTCACGGCCCATGATCCGAACGGCGACCCGCTTGCCTACACCTGGAGCAAGATCAGCGGCCCGGGCACGGTCACCTTCACGCCCAACGGCACGGCGGCCAGCGCGAACAGCGCCGCGGGCTTCAGCGCGGCGGGAACCTATGTCCTGCGCGTGACCGTGGTCAGCACGAACCGGACCTTCGAGCAGGCGACCAGCGACGTGACCGTTTCTGCCGTGGGTATCGAAACCGACGTGGCGGCGCTGAGCGTGCCGGAGGGCGGAACCAACACGTTCCGCGTCCGGCTCGTGACCCAGCCGGCGGGGAGCGTGACCGTGGCCGTGGCGCGCGTTTCGGGCGATGCTGACATCACGCTCACCAACGGTATCAGTCGAGTGTTTACTACGAACAACTGGAGCACGTGGCAAACCGTGACTCTGGCTGCGGGCACGGACGAGGATATCGAGAATGGAATCGCCGTGATCGCGCTTTCTGCCGCCGGGTTCGCGACCGCCAACGTGACCGCGACTGAGCGGGAGGCGGGAACCATCCTGCAGGTCAACGCCGGACCGGGCGGCACGGCTTCGCCCGCGGGGCGCAATCTCGTACTCATCGGTGTGCCCGTGACGGTCACGGCGACACCGGACGCGACACACAACTTTGCGCGGTGGGTCACCTCCGACGGCTCAGCGACCTTCGCCAATCCGCTCGCCGCAACCACGACCGTGACGGTCGTGGGACCGACCACCATCCGAGCCAACTTCAACCCGCCGCCCAGCCTCTCGGCCTGGGCCTGGGGGGCAAATTCGGACGGACGGCTCGGCGACGGAACAACGACCAGCCGCAGCAACATGGTACGCGTCATCTACAACGGCAACCCGCTGACCAACATCACCGCCATCTCCGGCGGGTTTTTCCATTCGGTTGCGCTCAGGGGTGACGGCCGCGTCCTGACGTGGGGCAGGAATGCGTATGGTCAGCTCGGCGATGGCACGGTCAACAACCGGGTCAACCCCGTGCTGGTCACGAATCTCACCAGTGTCTCCGCCATTTCCGCCGGCGGCCACCACACGCTCGCGCTGACGACCGACAGCAACGTATGGGTTTGGGGCCGGGGTGATTACGGCCAGCTCGGCAACGGGACCAATTCAACCCTACCGACGCCCGCGCCCGTGAAGGCGCAGATTTCCAACGTCACCGCCATCGCGGGCGGCGCACTCTCCGCGACGGTCCTGAAGAGCGATGGATCCGTCTGGGAGTGGGGTCATGACAAATTCAGCCTATACGGCGGCACCAACCTGCCCGTGCAAGTTGCCAATCTGTCGAACGTGATCGCCATTGCCTCGTCAGGCTGGCACTCGATGGCACTCAAGCCCGACGGCACGGTCTGGCACTGGGGGACCTATGTCGGCACCCCCCCTGACCCCGCGTATACGCCAGCGCAGGTGCCGATCTCCAACGTGATCGCCATTGCCGTAGGAGACACACACGAGGTAGCGCTCAAGGCTGACGGCACGGTCTGGACGTGGGGGTATAATGACTTAGGCCAGATCGGCGATGGGACGATCAATGACTGGCCGGCAAAGCGGACCACCCCCACGCAGGCGCTGATCTCGAACGTGATCGCCATCGCCTCGTATGGAAAACACACGCTGGCACTCAAGGGCGACGGCAGCGTCTGGGCCTGGGGGGACAACCAATACGGCCAGTGCGGCGACGGAACCACGCTGAACCAAAAACCCACGCCGGTGCAGGCACCGGGATCACGGGACTTCCTCGGTATTGCCGGGGGACTCAGCCACTCCCTTGCGCTGCGGGAAGACCAGCCCTACGTTCGCATCACGAACAGTGTGAACTCGCTCACCGTGCCCGAAGGGAGCACGAACATCTTCCGGGTGAAGCTTGATGCCAGACCGTGGACGAACGTCGTTGTCACCGTGATCCGGGCATCGGGCGACAGCGACATCAGCGTGCAGTCCACCAATACCCTGACGTTCACACCCGTCAACTGGAACACGAACCAAACCGTGACCCTGGCCGCGGCGGAAGACAGCGACGCCGTGAACGGCACGTCCATAATCTGGCTCTCCGGGGCGGACTTCGGCTCCACCGTAACCGTGACCGAGGTCGAGAATGACACGACGCTGAACGTCTATGCCGGCACGGGTGGCGCGGTGTCGCCCAACGGCACGACGGTGGTGACCACGGGCGCGACCAACACGATCAGCGCGACTCCCAATGCAGGCTATGCGTTCACCCGCTGGACGGTCCTCAGCGGGTCCCCGGTGATCGCCGATCTTAACGCCTCGAACACCACGGTTGTCCTAACCGCTCCGGCAACGATCCAGGCGGACTTTAGCAGCGCCTTGACCTTGACGATGACGGCGGGGCCGGGCGGGACGGTCTCGCCCTCCGGGGCCGTAACGGTCGCCTCTGGCGTGGCAACGTCAATCAGCGCCTCGCCCGACAACGGCTATCTCTTTGCGAATTGGAGGGTGACGAGTGGCTCGGCGGTGTTCGGGAACAGCAACGCCGCGAACACGCTGGTCACGATCACCGCCCCAGCGACGATTCAGGGGACCTTCATTACAGCGCCCATTCCCATCGTGACGGATGTGTCTTTTGTCGGCGTTCCGGAAGGCGGCACAAAAACCTTCCGGGTCCGGCTGGCGAAGCAGCCTGATGCTGGCGTGACCGTTGCCGTCGTCCGCGCGAACGGCGACATCGACCTCACGGTGCAGTCCGGCGCGAGCCTGACCTTCACCCCGGGGAATTGGAACGTCTGGCAGACCGTGACGCTGGCCGCAGCCGAGGATGGTGATACCGCCAAAGGCAGCGCGACCCTCACCTGCTCGGGGTCCGGACTGGAAACGGTCACGGTCACGGCGACCGAGGTCGACAACGATATTCCGCCTGCAACCGATACCGACGGCGACGGGCTGTCCGACGCCACAGAGGCTCGACTCGGACGCGCGACCAATGTGGCTGAACAGGTGAGCGCACTGCCGTTCGTCGAGCGGTTCGAGTCGGATACCGTGACCTTGGGCGAACTGAACGGCCAGAACAAGTGGGTGGCCGTGCCGGCCAACACGGCGCTGGTGCAGTCGGACGATGTCT
>VGWG01000135.1 GCA_016873675.1 Lentisphaerota bacterium
ATGTAGGTTTCCGGCTCGTTCGGCAATTCGTAATTGATCACATGCGTGATGCCGTCTACATCGATGCCGCGCGCGGCGATGTCGGTGGCGACCAGGACGCGCACGCGCCCTTCACGAAAGCCGCCAAGCGCCTGCGTCCGGGCCCCCTGGCTCTTGTTGCCGTGGATCGCCGCCGCCGTGATTCCCTCATCGTTGAGATGTTCCGTCACCCGGTTGGCGACATGCTTGCGCTGGGTGAAGACAATCACCTTGCTCATGCCGGTCGCGCGCAGGAGCACGACGAGGAGGTCGTTCTTGTCCTTTTTGGAGACAAACATCACGCTTTGCTTGATTTTATCCACCGTCGGCTGCTCCGGGGCAACCGAGACATGCGCCGCGTCATGAACGAGGGTCCGCGCCAGATCCAGAGCCTCGTGGGTGAGCGTGGCCGAGAAAAAGAGCGACTGGCGCTTGGCGGGCAGCTTGGCGATGACGCGCCGCATGTCGGGGAGGAATCCCATGTCGAGCATCCGGTCGGCTTCATCGAGGACAAAATATTCGACATCGTCGAGCCGCACAAACCCCTGCTGCATGAGGTCGAGCAGGCGGCCGGGCGTGGCGACGACGATGTCGACACCGCCGTGCAGCGCGCGCACCTGATGGCTCTGGCTGACGCCCCCGAAAATGACGGTGTGAGACACGCGCACGTGGCGGCCGTAGGTGTGGATGCTGTCGCCGATTTGCGCAGCCAGCTCGCGTGTCGGCGCCAGAATCAGCGCGCGCGGCCTGCCGGCGGGTGTCGGACGGCGGTGCTCGGTCAGGTACTGGAGCAGCGGCAGGGTGAAGGCGGCGGTCTTGCCCGTGCCAGTCTGGGCACACCCCAAGACGTCGCGGCCGGCCAGCAGCAGCGGAATAGCCTGCTGCTGAATCGGCGTGGGGATGGTATACCCTTCCTCGGCAACGGCGCGTTGAAGCGGCTGCACGAGCAGGCTGAAGGCCCCTTCGGGGGCGGGCGGGTGCGAAACGGTTGCGGATGTGCCGGGAACGGCGGAATCAGTCGGCGGGTGTTTGTGTTTCTGCATAAATATGGGGTCACTATAACCCGGCAGGGCAACCGTGTCAATCCGCGAAAAAACGGTGGCAGGCGTAAGTGACGCTCGCTGCGGGGTTGCCGAATCCAGCGCCACGGAGTATGATACCCGCCGACGACGCTTGGATCCGTCAATCCGAACACTGCCGACCGGCCCGCCTGCGGGACGGTTTTGGGAAGGAGCCGCCATGCTGGACATCAAACGCATTCGAGAGAAGCCGGACGAGATTCGCGAGGGCTTGACGCGTCGCGGCGCCGACGGCACGACGCTAGACCGGGTGATTGATCTGGACCGCGCCCGCCGGGGGCTGGTCACGCAGGTTGAGGAGTTGAAGAACTGCCGCAACAGCCATTCGAAGAAAATCGGCCTACTGAAAAAATCGGGCGCCGACACGACCGCGCTTCAGGCCGACGTGCGCGCGACGGGCGACCGGATCACCGCGATGGACGAGGAGATCCGCGTGATCGAGGCGTCCCTCGGCGAGGCCATGCTGCGCATCCCCAACGTCCCCTGCCCTTCAATCCCGACAGGACCCGATGCCTCGGCCAACCGCGTGGTGCGTCACGCGGGAGAGGCTCCGCAGTTCGAATTCGCCCCCCAGGATCACGTCGCCCTCGGCGAGCGTCTCGGTCTCTTCGACTTTCCCCGTGCGACCCGGATGTCCGGATCCGGTTTTCCCCTCCTGCTCGGCGCGGGCGCGAAGCTGCAGCGGGCGCTGATCCAGTACATGCTCGACCTGCATACGACCCGGCACGGATACACCGAGATGCTGCCGCCATTCGTCGTCAACAGCGACTCGATGCGCGGCACGGGGCAACTCCCCAAGATGGCCGAAGACATGTATCACTGCGAGGTGGACGACCTGTGGCTGATTCCGACCGCCGAGGTGCCGGTGACCAACTATTTCCGCGACGAGATCATTGACCGGCCCCTGCCGGTGTACCTCACGGCCTACACGCCGTGCTTCCGGCGCGAGGCCGGCTCGGCGGGCAAGGAGACCCGCGGCATCCTGCGCGTCCACCAGTTCGACAAGGTTGAGATGGTCAAATTCGTCGAGCCGTCCACCTCCTATGCCGAGCTGGAGACGCTCGTGGGCCATGCCGAAGACGTGCTCCGGGGCCTGGGCCTCCACTACCGCGTTTTGGAGCTGTGCTCGGGGGATATCAGCTTCGCCGCGGCCAAGTGCTATGACATCGAGCTCTGGGCGCCTGGGCAAAAGGGCTGGATCGAGGTGTCGAGCTGCAGCAATTTCGAGGATTTTCAGGCGCGCCGCGCGAACATCCGCTACCGAGACGCCGCCGGCAGGCCCCAGTTTATTCACACGCTCAACGGTTCGGGCGTGGCGCTGCCGCGGCTGATGATCGCGATCCTCGAACAGTTCCAGCAGGCCGACGGCTCTGTCGCCCTGCCGCGGGCCATCGTGCCGTACATGAACGGTGTCGACCGCCTCGTACCGTGCGCCTGACTAAAAGAACCGCGTCACCACGATCAGCGCGGAGAGGATGCCCAGAAGCATCCCGACGAAGACTTCGAAACGGGTGTGGCCGAGCAGTTCCTTCAGGCGCTTCTCAGAGAGCCTGTGCTCCTTGAACAACTCGTCCACGATCTGGTTCAGGATGCGGGCCTGCTCGCCCGCCGCATTGCGCACGCCCGCCGCATCAAACATCGTCACCCCCGCAAAACACCAGGCAAAGATGGCGGCGAACGAGCCAAACCCCTCGGTCAGCGAGATCGCCGTCGCCAAGGCGCTGACCATCGCCGAGTGTGCGCTCGGCATGCCGCCGGTGCTGACAAAATAGCCAATGTCCAGCCGGCGTTCGGTGATCAGCACGGCCGTCAACTTGCACAGTTGCGCGAGCATCCAACCGGAGAAGGCCGACCAGAACCACGGCGTTGAAAATAAATCGGCGACGGCTGTATGAATAATCATCGCAATACCCGGTTCGCCAGAATCGGCGAATGGCGGACATCATCGTGGAAAAGGCCGCTTTTGTCAACATCAACGGCGAAGCATCAACGGCGAAGCAATCAGGACAGGGCACGCGAGGGATGCCCGGCAGCCAGATGTCGTTTCAGAAACCGTCCGGTGTGGGAGTCGGGGCAGGCGGCGATGACTTCCGGGGTGCCGCAGGCGACGACCCGGCCGCCGCCGCTGCCGCCCTCGGGGCCGAGGTCGATGATGTGGTCGGCGCATTTGACGACGTCGAGGTTGTGTTCGATCACCACGACGGTGTTGCCGGCCGCCCGCAGCCGCAGCAACACCTCCATCAGTTTGTGGACGTCGGCGAAATGCAGTCCGGTGGTCGGTTCGTCCAGCAGATAGAGCGTGCGCCCTGTGGCGCGGCGGCTGAGTTCGGCGGAGAGCTTGATCCGCTGCGCCTCGCCGCCCGAGAGGGTGGTCGCGGACTGCCCGAGCTGGACATAGCCCAGGCCGACTTCGGAGAGCGTGCGCAGCTTGCCGGCAACCCCGGGCACGGCCTGGAAGACTTCGAGCGCCTCATCAACGGTCATCGCCAGCACCTCCGCAATGGTCCGGCCCCCGTAGCGCACCTCCAGCGTTTCACGGTTGTAGCGCAAGCCCCCGCACAGCTCGCAGGTGACGTAGACATCGGGCAGGAAGTGCATCTCCAGCTTAATCAGGCCATCGCCCTTGCACACCTCGCAACGGCCACCCTTGACATTGAAGCTGAATCGTCCGGGGCCATAGCCCCGAACCTTGGCGGCGGACGTGGCGGCAAACAGATCCCGGATGGCGGTGAACGCGCCGGTGTAGGTTACGGGGTTGCTGCGCGGGGTGCGCCCGATCGGGCTCTGATCGATTTCGATCACCTTGTCCAGATGTTCAACGCCGGTGATCTTCTTGAACGCTCCGGGCTTGTCGCTGGCGCCGTAGAAATGGCGGGCGAGGTGTTTGCGCAGGATATCGTCAACGAGCGTCGACTTGCCCGATCCCGAGACGCCGGTCACGCAGACAAAGCAGCCGAGGGGAATTGCCACATCAATCCCCTGAAGATTGTTTTCGGTCGCGCCCTTGACCGTCAGCCAGTGCTTGCCCGGTTTAATCCGCTCGGAGGGCGGGGTGATCGCCTTGGCACCGCTGAGGTAGGCGGCGGTCTCGGAGCGCGGCGCGCGCAGCAGGCCCTTCACATCGCCCTGATAGACCACCTCCCCGCCGGCGCGGCCCGCGCCGGGGCCGAGGTCGATGACGGTGTCGGCCTCGCGAATCATCTCCTCGTCATGCTCGACGATCACCACCGTGTTGCCCCGCTGCTGGAGGCGGCGGAGCATGGCGATCAGCCGTTCGTTATCGCGCGGGTGGAGGCCGATGGTGGGCTCGTCGAGCACATAGAGCACGCCGACCAGCCCCGAGCCGATCTGGGTCGCCAGCCGGATCCGCTGCATCTCGCCGCCCGACAGCGTCGCGCTCGGCCGGTCCAGCGTGAGGTAGTCGAGCCCCACGTCGACGAGGAAGCTCAGCCGGCGGCGGATCTCCTTGAGCACTTCGGCGGCGATTACGGCCTCTTGGGGTGTCAGCGCGAGCCCCTCAAAAAAGCCGCGGCCCTCGCGCACCGTCATGGCCATCACCTCGATGATCGACCGGCCGGCCACGGTGCAGGCCCGCGCCTCAGGCCGCAGCCGCGCGCCGCCGCACGCCGGGCAGCGCTGCGTGGACATGTATTTGCGGAGCCGCTCGCGCACCTCCTCGATCTCCGACTCGTTGTAGCGCCGCTGCAGGCTGGGAATCACCCCTTCGAACGGCTTGGACTGGGTGCGCCAGGCACCCTTCATCCAATACGCCAGATCGATCGCCTGTCCGCCCGACCCGCGCATGAGCGTCTCGCGGAACGCGGCGGGCAACTCGCAATAGGGCGTGTCCATGTCAATCGAACAGGCCTTTGCCACCGCCTTGAGCAGGTGCCGGTAATAGAGGATCAGGCGGTGTCCGCCCCGGCGCCACGCCTGGACGGCGCCGGCCTCCAGCGACAGATCCGAGTCCGGCACGATCAGGTCTTCGTCAAACACGAGCTGCACCCCCAGCCCCGAGCAGACGGGGCAGGCGCCGTAGGGACTGTTGAAGGAAAACGCCCGCGGCTTGAGTTCCTCGAAGCTCACACCGCACGCCGAGCAGGCGTTCTTTTCGGAGTAGACCTCCTCGCTCGCGGCGCCGTCGGGGGCGGTCCTCAGGACGCGGATCACGCCGCCGCCCTGTTTCAGACCGAGCTCCACCGAATCGGCGAGGCGCGGCCGGATGGCATCGGAAACGACCAGCCGGTCGACCACCGCCTCGATCACATGGCTCTTGTTCTTGTCCAGCGCAGGAACGGCGTCGATCTCCAGCAGCGCGCCATTGACACGGACGCGGAGAAACCCCTGGCGCCGCACGGCGTCAAACACCTCCTCATGCCGCCCCTTGCGTCCCTGGACCAGCGGCGCGAGGAGCACCAGCTTGGTCTTGAGCGGAAACGCGAGCAGCCGCGCAACGATCTGTTCCGCGCTTTGCTTCTCCACGGGCCGGCCGCAGGCGGGGCAGTGCGGGTGCCCGATGTTGCCGTAGAGCAGGCGGAGGTAGTCGTGGATTTCCGTGGTGGTCGCCACAATCGAGCGCGGATTGCTCCCCGCCGTTCGCTGCTCGATCGCGATCGCCGGCGAGAGTCCCTCGATATGCTCGACGTCCGGTTTCTGCATCTGATCGAGAAACTGCCGGGCATAGGCCGACAGGCTCTCGACGTACCGCCGCTGCCCTTCGGCGTAGAGGGTGTCGAACGCCAGAGACGATTTGCCCGATCCGCTGAGCCCCGTGATCACGGTGAGGCTGTTGCGCGGAATCCGCACATCAATGCCGCGCAAGTTGTGCTCCCGCGCGCCCGTGATGACGATATCGTCGGTATCGCCCATAGGTTTACACGGAGATGATGTTTGGGCCAGAGCTCGCCGGCTCTCCGGGGTTTGCATCCAGATAGGGCTCTGTGCGATAGATGACGATGCGTTGCAGGCGGGTCAGGATGTCACGCAGGGTTTCAAACGCCTGCTGGCACTCCCCGACCGTCTTCTGCATCTCCGGCTTCTCCGCCTGCTGCTGAAGCATGTAGAGATAGGTGGCGATGAGGGTTGCCGGCTGGCCCAGGTGGTGGCAGAGCGAGCCGAGGCTTTCGATCATGACCCGTTGCCGTTCCGTGTGCAGGAGGCGGTCTTGCTGTTCCTGAATCACCCGGATGTGATCGGCCGCCTGCCGAACGATATCCGCCATGTATTGCTGCATGGCGGTCAGATCGTCCGTGTCGTTCGACAAGTGTACGCGCACCGGCATGTCACCGCTCGCCAACATCCGGAGATAGTTGCGCA
>VGWG01000136.1 GCA_016873675.1 Lentisphaerota bacterium
GCCGGTTGTACCACTGCGAAAACCGCTGCTTCACCGTCTTCAGAAACTCTGACACATCATACATCCGCGCCCGCAGACGCTCCAGGTCCCCCTGCACCAACTTCTCCAGCCCCTGCTTCCGCCACAACTCCCATTGCGACAGCATCCCCAACACCGTCTGACGATCATAAATCGCTGCCAGACGCGCCACCACTTCCGCTTCGCTAACTTCCTGTCTGTCAGGTACTTCTGCCAGAATATGGAAATGATTCGAAAGGATCGCGTAGGTCACCACCCGCACGCCACAAAATGTCTCTGCCCCGCGCATCAAATCTCGAAACTTCTCCCGTTCCACGTCCCCCAGAATCATCCGCCGATCCACGACTCGGCTCATACAATGATAGTAACCCAGTCCCTCCGCCTTGATCCGTGATGATCGCATACGCCACCTCCTCTGCTGCGTGATTTGACCCAAAAATACCACATCATGCTGCCATGGTCAAGTATGAAAGGCCCGTCCCTTATAAACCCCGGCTATGACCCACTCGTCCGCTTCCACTCCGTCTCTTCCTTTGTGTTCTCTGCGCTCTCTGTGGCTCACTATTCGTATCTGCCCGATAGCGACTTGATTTCCGGCTGGAGCAATGGCATACTCCAAATCGTGAGAAGTTTTGAGCCCAACCGCGACCCTGATAGCACCAAAGACATGCAAACTCAAATACGATTTGGACACATAATCAGAAACAGATGTATGCTGTATGTTATGGTTGGATGTTTATTTCTTGTTACGATTATTTACAGTGTGCTGCGCAACGCTTACGTGGTTACGTCATCTAGCGTGCCTCCTTGCCCTGAGTTTGAGGTTTGGTTCCGTGGTTTACCGAATGTCGGTTATCAAATTCGCTGCTCCAATGTCGTCTTAGATGATGGAGTTCTCTATGAAATACTTGCCAAAAGGCACGATAGGTCGCGTATTGGGCCGCTCGTTATTCGAGTTGAAAGTGGTGTGAGCGCACGTGCTGTGTTTCCGTTGATCGAGATGGCCGAAAGTTATGGGTACTCAAACATAACAATCCGCATTAACGAAACATACCCCGATGAAACACAACTCATGCGGATGTATGGGGAACCTCGAAAAACTTTGCTTGTGCGTGTTTGGGAATGTGCGGAGAATCGATTATGTAATGGAGTGGACACGCTACTTACAATATTTGAGGAAATGATGTATGGCAGTGTATATTACTATCCCTCGCCAAAGCCGTGAGGGAAACAGGGGACAGGCAAACTGAGACAGGCAAACTGAGGCAGGTGGCAACCCGATGATCACAGGATCGCCAGTTGGGGGCTTGGAAGGGACGGGAAAACTGGGGACAGGCAAATTGACGAAAAACTGGGGCCAGTCAAACTGAGGCAGGGGGCAGCCCGAGAATCACCGGATCGCCAGTTGGAGAGCGAGAGATGGCCTGAATCTTGAGGGGGCGCTCGCGAATAGCCGTTGGATTCAGGCGGTGTGTGGCGACGACTGACCCTTTGAGGCGAACCAGACGGCTGTTATGCGGCCGCTGCCTTGCTCACCGATCAATGCGGGAGCATCCCAACGGGTGTTGCGTTGGGTGGTTTGGCGAGCAGAGGTTGAGATCGTGTCAAGAGGGGCCGCTCATTCAAGGGCGACGCCTCGGACGCCAGCGCACCATCACCGACGCCACCGGCTCAAGATCCTTTGCCTACAACGATGCCCTGCAACTCGCCGCCGAGACGAATACCTTCGGCGTCCTCGTCAGAGCCTATGACGGACTGGGCAGGAGCGCGGGCTTCTCTCTCTTCAATCCTGCAAATCCTGTCAATCCTGTCCAAAGCATCATCTACGGCTATGACTCACTCGGCCGGTTCCACTCCGTCTCATCCTCTGTGTTTTCTGCGCTATCTGTGGCTAAATATTCGTATTTGCCCGGCACCGACATCCTCTCCGGTTGGTCCAGTCCATCCGGTTTCGCGGTCACCCGCGCCTTCGAGCCACATCGCGACTTGCTTACCGCCGTCAGCAATCGTTATAATGGCGACACTGTGAGCGCATTCGACTACGTCAACGACGCCCTTGCCCGCCGCACCGCGCGGATTGATCACAGTGGTGCAGGCGTCCCGCCTGCGATCACCAACGCCTTCGGCTACAACCCCCGCTCGGAACTCACCTCCGCCGCGATGGGCACGAACGCCTACGGCTATGCCTTCGATCCGATTGGTAACCGCGAATGGACGCGAATGAACGCGAATACCAACATCTACCAGGCCAACGCCCTCAACCAATACACCAACATCCTCTGCGCCTCCGCGCCTCCGCGGGAAAACATCCCCCTGTACGATCACGATGGCAACATGACCTTTCTCCCCTCCACCTCCGGGGGAGGGGCTGATGGTTGGCATCTCCGATGGAATGGTGAAAACCGGCTCATTCAGGCATCGAACGCGCTCCACCTGGTCACCTACGCCTACGATTATCAAGGGCGGATGGTGACGAAACAATTTTCCCGCAGAGGCGCTGAGGCGCAGAGTTGGGAGATTGAAAAGACCAACAGCCTGATCTGGGACGGCTTCAACATCGTTCAGTCCCTCACACACACCCAAACCCACACCCTCACAAACTCCTTCATCTGGGGTCTCGACCTCTCCGGCTCCCTGCATGGCGCCGGCGGCGTCGGCGGGTTGCTGGCCGAGATCCAAGATGGCGCGCCCTACTTCGCCGCATTCGACGCCAACGGCAACGTCACGGAGTATCTATCCACAAACGGGCTCATCGCCGCGCATTACGAATACTCACCCTTCGGTGAGATCACCGCCCAGTCCGGCGACCAGTCCGATGCCTTCACCCACCGCTTCAGCACCAAGCCGTGGTGCGCGGTGACGGGGCTGAGTGAGTATGAGATGCGGATGTATGGGCCGGGGTTGGGGAGGTGGCTGTCGAGAGACCCGATTGGGGAGATTGACAGCGGTCAAGTATCAAAGGCCCGTCCCTTATAAACCGCTTTCAGACGGCAAGTGACGTGCCATGCCCGGCACACACGCCGCAAGTCAGCCTGAGCCGGACTTCCCGGCGATAGGCTGAACGTGCGGGTTCGCTGCTCCTTCTGGTCTGAAATGACCGGTGATCGTGAAACGGAACAGGACATCCTCTTCCTGGGTGCCGCCGCCGATGTTGTGAATCACCAATGGAGTCCCCGCCGGCGTCTTCTTGTCGGAGACGATGCCGATGTGAGGAAGTCCATTGCCGAGCTTCCATGTTACGATGTCACCCGGCAAGTAGTCCCCTGGTGCGGTGCGGGAATCCAGTGCCCATCCCGATCGTCGAAAGAAACAGGCCAGGTTAGGAACTCGCCGGTGGTCGATGTTTGGGTCGGGCTTCTTTAATCCCCAGTTCTGCGGGTAGGCTTTGAAGGAGCGCTTCATGTCCTCGTGCACCAGTTGCTGAAGGTCCAGCTTCTGATCGCGCAGGGCACGCACAACGACGTCACAGCAGACGCCGGTCTCCTTCGGCACATCTCCACCCGGATAGTTCAGCCGCCGGTAGGCGCCGTCATATCCTGTGGTCACACCTATCTGGGACCGCGCGGAGGCAACGAACTGCGTGGCGTCGAATCCAGCGACGGCACGACTTACGACAAGCAGAGCAAACAGTACGAGCATCTTCTTCATGGCATTCAACATCGAAATCTACCCCAGCCGTTCCGCCAGCGGGCAGCCCGCGCACCCGGCCCGCGCGCTGAGGCAGAAGTCGGCGTGTATCTGGAGCAGCCCCTGAATGCGCAGGCCGTTGTTGGCGTAGAGCGGGGCGGGATTGTGGTCGCGGCCGAAGAGCCGGAAGGCCGTGGCGCGGACCGGCGCGGAGAGGTCTTCCGGGGGGAGATGATCGAGGATGTTGGGGTCGAGGCGATCTTCGGCGGCAAACCACGGGATGATCACGTTGAGCAGCATGGCGGCGATGCGGTTGGGGCCGAGGAGCGCGCCCGCGCCGGGCGTCGGCGGCCCGGAGAGGGTGAGGCGGTCATCCCAGAACGGCCAGCGCGCGCAGCTTTCGAAAAGGAGACCGGCCGAACGGAACCACGCCTGCGGCGGGGTGGCGGGGAGCGTGGCGAGCCGGTCCAGGATGGTGTGGCGGCCCGCGAACAGCGCCGCCGCCGCCGCCAGGCGCCGGATCGGGCTGTTCTGCGGCCTCAGGCCGTGGCGGACCCAGGCGTCGGCGGGCAGGGGGTCGGCGACCGGATTCCGCCACCAGTGGTCCCACAGCCCGCGGACGAACGGCCGCAGCACGGGATCGGCGCTGTCGTCGGGCGACGGGAGGAGACCGGCCGCGCCGAGGAGCCGGCCATAGGCGCTGGCCGCGCCCGCGTCGGGATCCCAGTCGCGCACCGGCAGGCGCTGCGCCAGCCGCCGGAACGGCGCCGCGTTCTGCTTGTAGCCCAGCGCGGCGAGCAGTTCCTCATAGAGCGTCTGGCGCCGATCGGCGTTCTGACGGAACCGGGCCGCCAGACGCCGGGCCTTGGCCTGGATGCGGAACTCGCCCGCCGCATCGAGAAGCGTGGGGGCGCGGTCGGGATGGACCGCCAGGGCGGCCGCGCACGGCCGCGGCGTGACCGGCAGGACGGCGTGGGGATACGCCGCGAGGTCGATGTCGTCAAAGCTGAAGGCGGGGTTGCCGCAGAGCGCGCGGGCCAGCGAAATGCGCAGGACATCGGCCGGCAGCGTCACCGGCGGCGGGTCGGCCGCGTAGGTCACGTGGGCGACGAGATTCCGGTAGAGGGGGTTGGCCGCGTGGCGGTGGGCGTCCCAGTCGCGGGGGGTCACGTGGATCTCGACATCGCCGGTGATGCGGACGCCGCCGGCGGTCGCGAGCGTGGCGCCAAGAAAATCGGGGCCGGCCTCAAGGTTCCAGCGCCCCGGTTCGAGCACGGTGACCGGCGTGCCGTCGACGGCGGCCAGCGGCGCGGGACGGAGGCGGTCATCAAACCAGACGCACTGCAGATGGCGTTCGGACCAGCGCGGGCCGTCGTCCGCATACTCCGCCTCGCCCACCCCCGGGGGGATGCCGGGCGGGGCGAGCGTGGCGGCGTATCGGGCGGCGCGGGGAAGTGTGGTCATGAGGCCAGCGTGAGAAAAGCGGCGTGGCAGCGGGTGTCGCCGGTGAGCTCGGGATGGAAGGAGGTCGCGAGGAGACGGCCCTGGCGGGCCGCGACGATCCGGCCGTCGGGCAGCGTAACGATGGCCCGCGCCGCGGGGCCGACGGCGTCGATCAGCGGGGCGCGGATGAAGACGGCGTGATAGGGCGGCTGCCCGGCCATCCCCTCGCCGAAATCCGAAAGGTCGAGATCGGTCTCGAACGAGTCAATCTGGCGGCCGAAGGCGTTGCGCGTGACGGTGATGTCCATCAGGCCGAGGAGCGGCTGGGCGCGGCCGACGACCGTCCGGGCGAGAAAGATCGCGCCCGCGCACGTCCCCCAGATCGCGCGCTCCCGCCCGAACCGCCGCAGCGGCTCGATGAGCCCGAAATCAGTGGCGAGCTTGCCGATGGTGGTTGACTCGCCGCCCGGGATGATCAGGCCGTCCAGCGGATCGAGCTGGGCGGCGAGGCGGATCTCGGCGGCGTCCACGCCGAGCCGCCGGAGCATGGCAACGTGTTCCGCAAACGCGCCCTGCAACGCCAGCACGCCGATCTTCATATCACCAACCGCGCCCCGCGAGGCGCTCCGCGGCGGGCAACTGCGCGACGGTCCGGCCGACCATCGGTTCGCCGAGGTTGCGGCTGACCTCGGCGAGGATGGCGGCGTCCTGAAAATGGGTCACCGCCTTGACGATCGCGGCGGCGCGTTTGGACGGTTCGCCGCTCTTGAAGATGCCGGAGCCGACGAAGACGCCGTCCACGCCGAGCTGCATCATCAGCGCGGCGTCGGCGGGGGTGGCCACGCCGCCCGCGGCGAAATTCACCACCGGCAGGCGGCCCAGCCGCTGGGTCTCGCGCAGCCATTCGAGGGGCGCCCCGATCTCCTTGGCATAGGCCATCAACTCCTCGCCGGCCATCGTCGTCAGGCGGCGGATCTCGCCCAGAACCGTGCGCGCGTGGCGGACCGCCTCGACCACGTCGCCCGTGCCGGCCTCGCCCTTGGTGCGGATCATCGCGGCGCCCTCGCCGACGCGCCGCAGCGCCTCGCCGAGGTTGCGGCAGCCGCAGACAAAGGGGACGTCGAAGCGGTGCTTGTCAATGTGGTGGGCTTCGTCGGCGGGGGTCAGCACCTCTGATTCGTCGATGTAGTCCACGCCGATCGACTGGAGGATCTGCGCCTCGACGAAGTGGCCGATGCGGCACTTGGCCATGACGGGGATCGTGACGGCCTCCATGATCTGCTGGATGAGATCGGGGTCAGACATACGGGCGACG